>JALUUK010000073.1 GCA_027021395.1 Acidobacteriota bacterium | reverse complement strand
CACCGTCTACGACTCCAAGGGTGGTCCTCATGACGTAACGCTGGTCCTTACGCCGGAAGATACCTCCTCTCCGCTTGACGGCGCTATCGATCAATGGTCGTACGAGGTGAGGATCGATCGGAGCGAGCTGAGCGGTATCACGACAAACCCCGACGATCCTCCATATTACGTCGTGGATTCCGGTGCTCTCACTTTCGATGGGTCAGGTAATCTCGCCACCCCGACAAGCAACCCTAGCTTGACGATTCCGGGATGGGCCAACGGAGCGTCCGCGCAAACGATCACTTGGGAACTCTTCGATCCGTCGGGCACTCCGCAGGTGTCGAGTGTCGTCGCTCCTTCCGCTGTGTCGAGCCTGACGCAAGACGGAGCGGCTCAGGGGCTGATCCGCGCGCTCGCCATCGATGCAGAGGGAATCGTCAGTGGAGTCTTCTCCAATGGCGAAACTATTCAGCTCTCACAACTGGTCGTTGCTACATTCAACAATCCCGGTGGATTGCTCAAGGCAGGGCAGAACGTCTACACATCTTCGATCGCGTCGGGACCCCCGACTCAGGGGACTGCCAACAGCGGCGCCCGGGGTTCGATCTCTGCGCAATCCCTCGAGCTGTCCAACGTGGAGATTACGGATCAGTTCACCGACATGATTGTGGTCGAGCGAGGATATCAGTCGAATAGTCGTGTGATTCGGACGGTCGACAACCTCACACAAGAAGCGCTGACGTTGATCCGATAGTGATGGTGGATACCTATGCGGGGCTCGGCCCCGCATAGATATCTGCGGTCGAGGACGCTCTAGCCGGAGCATTGTTTCGCATCGAAACACCGTCAACCTGATGACAGGTGACGGCGAAGCTCTGTCGACCCATCTTCCCCGTATCGGACGAAACCACCCGAACTCAAGCGCTTTCGCAATATTTTTTTTTGGTATGCGGATTGCTGGGTTTGAAGGTCGCCGGCCGGCAGGTCGCGATCGAGTGGTCGCGCGAGATACCGATACAGGGAGAGGCGCCATGGGTTCCAGCAAGGTCGAGAATCGCTCCGCAGATCTGGCTCATTCGGTACGCACCGATAGGGCGAGTGCGCTCGAAGAGCTGTTCTCTCGCCCGGAGTTCCAGGAACTGCCGCTGGAACTGTCCGCGCTCCTGGCCAAAGGAGTGGGGTCCCTCGGAGAGATCAGGGATTTGGAAGTCGGTTCGCAAATCCCTCTCGATACGCAGGTGGGAGATCCGGCATGGTTGGTTGCCGGCGGCCAAGCGATCGCCGCAGGCGAAGTCGTAGAAGTTCAAGGCCGCTTGGCATTTAGAGTGACTCGGCTCGGTGAAGACCATGAGTGAGGCCGGCGTCGTGGGGATGGCGGAGATCCTTCGTCTCTTTGCAGCCTTGGCCTTTGTCGTCGGCATCCTGCTGCTTTCCGGCTACCTCCTTCGTAAGCGCCTCCCGGGCGGGCGAGCACGGTCGATGGAAGTGGAGGAGCGTCTTTCCCTCGGCAAAGGTGCGCAAATCGTCATCATCGGGATCCATGGTCGCCGGATGCTCGTCGGTGTGAGTGAAGGCGGCATTCGCCTGATCTCGGAAATCGAGTCGAGCGAAGTCGAAGAACGGAGCGAGCCGCGGATCCCATCGACGAGCACCATTGCCGAGTGGTTTCGAAAAGAAAAATACATGAAGGATCGTGACTCGAAGTCCGACGCAGTCGATCGAGGCATCCTGAGGAAAGAGGGCCTTTTCGAAGTGGCGATGCGCCAGGCTCGAGGACGACATTCGGAGATGGATCGTTGACTTCATTCTCCCAATGCAGGTTTCTCGAGCGCAAGTTTTCGAGTAGGGCGATTGTCGTCTTGCTCGTACTGGCTGCGCTCATGTCGACGGTTACTCCGACACTAGGTCAAGAGGAATCGCCGGGAATCGAAGTGCGCGTCATGGGTGGCGAAGATTCCGGCGCAGGTTCGACCGCCATCCGCCTGGTGCTGTTGCTGACTCTCCTGAGCGTAGCACCCTCGATCCTGCTGATGATGACCTGTTTCGTTCGGATCGTGATCGCCTTTCACTTTCTCCGGATCGCCATGGGAACGCAGCAAATGCCTCCCAACCAAGTGATCATTGGCTTATCGCTTTTCCTGTCGCTCTTCGTGATGTCTCCCGTCATTGACCAAATACGAGAAGATGCTTGGACAAAATATGAAGCAGGAGAAGTCGACGCGATAGAGGGGGCCAAGCTCGCCTCAGGACCGCTGCGCGAGTTCATGCTGAAGAATACGCGTTCCTCCGATCTGAAGCTCTTCGTCACCATGTCCAAGATCCCAAAACCCGAAGGTCCTCAGGACCTTCCAATGCGGGTCGTGGTGCCGGCCTTTCTAATCTCAGAAATTCGATCCGGCTTCGAAATTGGATTTCTACTCTTCTTGCCCTTCCTCGTGGTCGATCTCGTAGTGGCAGCAACGTTGCTTTCGATGGGAATGATGATGCTTCCGCCGGCAATGGTTTCGCTTCCTTTCAAAGTGCTTCTGTTTGTTCTCGTGGACGGATGGGGGCTATTGGCCGGATCTCTGGTCAAAGGGTTCCAGTGATGAAGGGGCGATGCCATGGATGAACTCAGCGCAATCACGATCGGCAAAGAAGCCATTCGTACGGCGATGATGGTTGCATTTCCGATGTTGGCCGCAGGCATGCTTGTGGGAATCCTCGTCAGCATTCTGCAGGTTGCGACTTCGATTCAAGACGTGACCATCACATTCATTCCGAAAATCCTTACGGTATTCATCACCTTTGTCTTAGCGCTTCACTGGATCATTCGTCTCTTGACCGGGTTTACGCGCGAGATTTTCCACCTCATTACGGCAATAGGGAGCTGATCGAGACCGATGGCATCGTTCTACATTCCCTTTCCCTGGCAGACCCTGCTAGACGGCTTTCCGGTGCTGGTCCGCATCGTAGCTTTTGCTGCCGTCGCGCCGATCTATGGGGCTACGGGAATTCCATCGCGCGCTCGAGTGGCCTTCTCCGTTCTGCTGACGATCGTAGTCGCTCCAATCCTGCCGCTTGGGGCCGGCGGCGGGTTGAGTGTGACGAGCGTCATCTCCAATACCTTCATCGGGTTGACGATCGGCTTCGCTGCGAAACTCGTCATCGACGCTGCGCTTTTCGCGGGGGGTATCGCCGGGTTTTCCACGGGGCTGGCCATGGCCAACATTCTCGATCCGGTCACCCAGCTCTCTTCGCCGACTCTGGGTATTTTCTACCGAACGCTGGCCCTGCTGGTATTCATCGGCATCGGCGGACATCATCAGATTCTCGGTGTCCTGGTCAAATCTTTCCATGTGATCTCCGGATCCGGCCTCGATCTTGGCTCACCCTGGTTGGTATTTGCCATTCGGTTTACCGGCGATGTGCTGTACTTCGGCTTCAAGATCGCCGCGCCGATACTGGTGACGGGTCTTCTCGTCGATCTCTGTCTGGCGCTCATCGCGCGCGCTGTGCCGCAGATGCACATCTTGATCGTCGGCGCGCCGGTCCGATTGAGCTGCGGCTTGTTGGCCGCCGCCTTCTCTCTGCACATCCTTGCTCCGATGATGGCCGAGTCGCTGGAAGCGTCGATGAACAATCTGAGCCATCTGCTAAGGATCATTTCCGGGTCCGGCGGCGCGGGATAGGGAGCAGCCATGTCGTCGGGAGTCAGTGATAAGAGCCAGAAGACCGAAAAGCCGACAGGTCGGCAGCTCGAGCGCGCCTACGACAAGGGATCTCTTCCGCGTAGTCAAGACGTGGGCCCAGCGGTGAGTCTGGCGGTGTTCATCTTGTGGGCGTTTCTCGGGGGTGGTTTCGTTCTATCTTCTCTGATGTCGAACATGACTCTTTCACTTGAGGAACTAAGGCCGACAGAAGACTCGACGCATCTGCTCGACGGGCTCAAAGCGGGCGGGGTTTTTGCGTTTCGCCTATTGGGGATCTTGCTGGTGCTGCTGTTCGTTACGGCGATCGCCCAATCTCTGGCCCAGACGGGATACCACCCTAGGAAGCACCCGATTCCTTTTGAACCGGGCAAGCTCAATCCGATTCCCGGGCTCAAGAAGCTCCTTTCCCTCGACAAAGTCGTGCAGGCTCTCAAGGCGGTCGTGAGATTGGTGATATATGCCGTCGTTGTCGCCGGTGTGTTGATTCCTGCGTGGCCGGTGGTTACGACGCTGCCGATGGCTACGCCCGGCGCGATCCTGGAAGTCACACAGAACATCGCCGGCGAGATCCTTCTCTGGGCGCTCGCGGCGTCGATCGTGCTCGCCGCCATCGACTATTCGTTCGCACGATACCGATGGTATCGCGGCCTTTACATGACGAAGAAGGAAGTCAAGGACGAGCAAAAAGAGAACGAAGGAAATCCTGAAACGAAGCAGAAGATCCGCGCCAAACAACGAGAGATTTTTAGGCGCCGCATGATGAGTTCAGTCAAGACGGCGGATGTCGTCGTCACGAACCCGACCCACGTTGCGGTCGCACTCGAGTACAAACGCGACACGATGAAGGCGCCGACCGTACTGGCCAAGGGTCGAGGATACGTGGCGGCCCGGATCAAGGAAGAAGCCCGCAAACACTCGGTGCCCATCGTCGAGGATCCTCCCTTGGCGAGAGCCATGGAAAAGATCTGCATCGTCGGGCATGAGATTCCGGAAGTGCTCTTTAGGGCGGTTGCCGAGGTCTTTGCCTATGTCTTCGGTCGGCCGGGAGCGGTGTATCGAGAGCATCCCGAAGTGGAGAGATTGCTGAGACCGAGAAGGGTTGATGAGGGGGTGACGTCGTGAGTGCATCCGCCGCGACGACCATTCCGGGGCTGAGCAAGGCGCATCTGACGATTCCGATCGGGGTGGTCGCCGTGCTGGCTCTGATTGTCATCCCTCTACCGTCACCACTGCTCGACATGTTGCTGACGGTCAACCTGTCGCTGTCGATCGTCGTCTTGCTGACTTCGATGTACGTTCCGAAGCCGGTCGAGTTCTCGGTATTCCCCTCACTCCTACTGCTGCTGACGCTGTTTCGTTTGGCTCTGAACATCGCCTCGACGCGACTCATCCTACTGTACGGAGACAAGGGGACGGCAGCGGCGGGCACGGTGATCAAATCCTTCGGAGAGTTTGTCGTCGGGGGCTCGTTCGTCGTTGGCCTCGTCGTATTCCTAGTGATGCTGGTCGTCCAGTTCGTGGTCATTTCGCACGGTTCAACCCGCATCTCGGAGGTGATCGCGCGGTTTACGCTCGATGCCATGCCGGGAAAGCAGATGGCCATCGATGCTGATCTCAACGCTGGACTGATCACCGAGAAGGAGGCTGTAGATCGGCGAGAAAGTATCCAGAAAGAGGCGGAATTCTTTGGTTCGATGGATGGAGCGGTTCGTTTTACACAGCGAGATGCGATCGCGTCTTTGATCATCACGCTGATCAATATCGGTGCCGGATTGATCATTGGTGTGATGCAGAAGGGGATGCCACTCATCGAGGCTGTAAAGAATTTTTCGGTACTGACGATCGGCGACGGCTTGATTTCGGCGGTGCCTGCCCTGTTTATCGCCGTTTCGGGTGCGTTGATCACAACCCGCGCTTCGCAGGAACACAGTATCGGGGATGAGATTTCGAATCAGTTGTTGATGTCGCCGCGCCCGCTTCGTGTGGCAGCCGGCGCCATCGCAGCGTTTGCTCTTGTGCCCGGTCTTCCGAAGATAGCTTTCTTGGTCCTTGCAGGCGGTATCTTCGCAGCATCGAAGCTCTCGGAACGCTTGATCGGCGCTGCGGAGATCGTTCAGGAGGAAGTGCCGCCGCCGACGGAGGAGGCTAAGACCGAGGAGGAAGTCGAGCCGTTGCTCGGCGTCGACCCGCTGTGCGTTGAGGTTGGATACGATCTCATTGCAGCCGTCGGTGCGGAGCGTCCAGGTGGGATTTTGGACAAAATCAAAGGGTTGCGCCGGCAGGTGGCGACGGAAATGGGCTTCGTCGTACCGCCGGTGCGGGTGCGCGACAATCTTCAACTTCCCCAAAACGAGTATGTGGTTCTACTGCGTGGTGTGAAAGTGGCGGGAGCGAAGATGCCTCGCAACAAGATGCTTGCGCTCGAGGCGGGTGCCGTCCGGCAGATCGAAGGAGAGAAGACCACCGACCCGGCATTCAATCTCCCAGCTGTTTGGATCGATCCGGAAAAGGGGGACGATGCAAGGGCCGCGGGATACACGGTCGTCGATGCTCCGTCCGTCATGTCGACGCATCTCATGGAGATCATCCGGCGGCATGCAGCGGATCTGCTCGGGCGGGAAGACGTCGCTCGTTTGATCGACAACTTGCAGAAGACCCATCCGAAAGCGGTCGCAGAGCTATGCCCGGAACGCATGACGATCGGCGAGATTCAGCGTGTCCTTCAGTCGCTTCTACGTGAAGGCGTTCCGATCAGAGATCTTCCGGTCATCGTCGAGGCGTTGGCGGATGCGGCGGTATCGACGCGAGATACTCAGGCGTTGACTGAGATCGTTCGTCATAGCCTAGCGCGCCCGCTCGCTGGTCTTCATGCCGACAACGGAGTGCTGCGCGCGATCGCTTTCTCGCCGGAACTCGAGGCGGAATTGACTCGAGCCCTCGTGCCGGCGGCGGACCAAGGGTCGACCGTATCGCTGGCTCCACAGAGAGCAACGGAGGTCATTCAGCGAGTCAATACCGCTGCGCTTGGGGCTGGTGGACATTGCGTGATCGTCATCAATCCGAAGGTGCGTCCGTTCCTTGCCGAGCTGTTGCGGCCGCATCTACCGCATACACCCGTTCTTTCTACTCTCGAGATTCCGCCGGAGATGACGCTCAAGGCGGTGGCTACGGTGGCATGAGATGCAGGTGAAGACATTCAAGGGAAGAAATGCCGGCGAGGCGATGGCCAAAGTCAGGGCCTCTTTGGGCGCTGAAGCGTGCATTCTAGAGACACGCCGAGCGGGGGGTGGAATAGAGATCCTCGCAGCGATGGAGCGGACCAAGCCGAAAGTACGGCAAACACGCTCCCCTTCGGCTGAGTTCGACGGTTCGCAATCGGTTTCTATCGGGGATCTACGTCTAGACGCCAAAATCGAGAAGCCGGCACGCCGAGGAGAAGCGCTCGCGCTCGAGGAAAGGATGGGGGCGAGGGGTCTTCTCGACGATCTGCTTGGCTATGGCTTCTCACAGGTTCTTGCATCGCGTATCGCACGAGCCGCAGCGGCGAATCTGGACGAAGAAGCCCTTCAAGATCGTACGAGTGCGCTGAGTTACGCTAGGGATCTGATTGCCAGCTGGTTGCCGTACGAGACCGTCGCGGATGACGCACAGCAGCCGGTCATCGTGCTCGTCGGGCCGCCGGGCGTTGGGAAGACGACGACGCTCGCAAAGTTGGCGGTGCAAGAGGTCGAATCGTCCGATCGCCGTGTGGTCATGGCGTCTGCAGATCTCAAGAGGCTCGGAGGGGTCGAGCAAAGTCGTGCGTATGCTCGCATTCTCGGGGTGCCCTTCCACACAGTGAAAACGAGCGGAGATCTAGCGAAGGCCCGAGAGACGGCAGGACCTTCCGGTGTTCTTCTGGTGGATACGCCGGGGGTTTCTGCGCGGGACCAGGAGGGAATCCGTCACCTTGTGGAGATCCTCGCCGATATCCCGCGAGACGCCATCGAGGTCTTGCTCGCAGCAGACAGCGACTCACTCACACTTGCGAGCGTGCTGCAGCGTTTCGCTCCGCTTTCACCCGGTGCAGTGAGCGCCACACGTACCGACGAGACGCAGCAGCCGGGCCAGTTGCTTACGGCAGTCACCCGAGCGGGTCTTCCCTTGCGCCACGTGGCCTGCGGGCCCGATGTTCCAGATGACCTAAAAAGACCGGGAGCGAAGCGTCTCGCCGCATGGGCTGTGCCGCTGCCCGGCGAGAAGACCTCTTTTCAACAAGAAGCCACCGGGAGGAACACGCATGAGTCCTAAGAAGCGGACGAGTCATGGGCGCAGGCCGCTCGCTCCGGTGGTGGCGATTTCCTCCGGGAAGGGCGGTGTCGGGAAGACGACGGTCGTGGCCAATCTTTCCGTCGCGCTTGCTCAGCTTGGGCTTAGAGTCACAGTTCTCGACGGCGACATGAGCCTCGCCAACATCGATGTTCTCTTCGGCCTAACGCCTGATCGCACAATCGAGGACTTCTTCGCCGAAGAGATCTCGCTTTCCGACTTGCTGATTTCCGGTCCTTCCGGAGTTCAGATGATTCCCGGAGGATCCGGGCTGCCGGATCTCGCAGCATTGCCCGCTGAACGATTGCTCCGATTCGCGGTCGAGATCGCTCGTTTGCGCGAGTCATGCGATGTCTTGTTGCTCGATACTCCGGCGGGTATTTCTCCGCAGGTCCTCAGACTGCTACGTCTCGCGGATCGGGTCCTTCTCGTCGCCTGGCCTGAGCCCGCTTCGTTGGTCGATGCCTATGCCCTGATCAAGCTTCTCAACGCGCGTCGTCCGACGCCGGCACTCGGGGTGATCGTCAACGGCGCACGAGATAGGCATGAGGCCACACGGGTGCATGCGAGGCTTCGCACCGCATGCAGCCACTTTCTCGGCTTCGGCCTAGAGCTTGAAGGCTGGATCCTGCGTGATGAATCGGTCCCGATTGCAGCGAGAAACCAGCGGCCCGTCATCCTCTCAGAACCTAATTCACCTGCTAGTCGCGGATTCGCGCGCCTAGCCCAACGCATCGCCGTCCACGCAGGTCGTGCCGGTGGTGGAAAACACAAGATGCCATGCCCAGAAGGCACGAAACGCACCGAGGTGATCCATTGAGTTCCCGTCAATCTCATCTTGTCGATCCTAGTGTTGAATGGAGTCCGGGAGCGCGTGTCGTCGGTTCCGCGGCTCGTGAGAAGTTGCTGCTTGCGCACGCACCGCTCGTGAAGTATCTCGCACACCGTATCGGGTCTAGGCTTGCCGGTCCGGTGGATTTCGACGACTTGACCGGCGATGGTTTGCTCGGGTTGATCGAGGCGGTCGATCGCTTTGATCCGAGCCATCAGGTTCGATTCAAAACGTACGCCGAGTCGAGAATTCGCGGGGCGATACTCGATGGAGTCCGCGCGCGCGACTGGGCGCCACGATCTCTGCGTCGAGCCGAGCGAAAGCTGGAAATGGCGATCGCATCCGTCGAGAAGAGAACCCGACGTGTCGCGAGCGATGAGGAGATCGCACAGGAGCTGAGGTTATCTCTAGAAGAACTGCAGGAACTCTATGTGCAGGCGAGGGGAGTTCGTGTCGGATCTCTTCCAGGACGAGACGACGAAGGGCGAGATCCTCCCGATCCGCGACTCGATCCATTGAGGGAGGTCGAGGAGAAGGAACACAAGTCTCTTCTGTCGGAGGAAGTCAGTCGTCTTCCCGAACGTGAACAGCTCGTGCTCAGTCTCTACTACGAACGAGGTCTGACTCTAAAAGAGATCGGTGCCGTATTCGGCGTGACTGAATCGCGAGTATGTCAGATACATACGCGGGCGGTGGCGCGACTTCGCACTCGAGTTGCGGAACGTATGGCCGTTCCTGAACTGGAAGGAAGCCGCGCGTGAGCCGCCTCCTTTCACAAGACGAGGTCGATGCTCTCCTGTCGTCGATGGAAGTTGATGCGCCGGTCAACCTATCGGATGACGAACTGGTCTACGATCTCCGCGCGCCCCTCGTCCTTGCCGGCGAAAGGCTGGCGCTGGTCACTGCAGCGTGCGAAAAGCTGGCCAAGCCCATCGCAGAGGCCGTAACCGCGATTCTGATTGCGGAAAAGCACGTCCGGGCCTCATTCACCGGGATTACGCAGCAACCCGCCTCCACCTTGCTCGGCACGCTCGCGCCGGGAGAGCCGGTCGGTGTCCTGGTCGACGAAGCCGGGCATACGACGGGAGGATTCTGTTTCCAATCACAGATGGGGCTCTCGATCATCGATCGTCTACTCGGTGGCACGGGAGAAGACAACGCTGGTCCGCGGGCTCTCTCGCCTGTGGAAATGAACCTGCTCCAAGCAGCGCATGAGCGGATGTCGGGCTTCCTTAGCAGGCACACGGCACTTGGGCATATTCAGATCGACGGTCTAGACCGCGACCCGGTGTTCGGAAAGTTGGCATCGCGGGGAGGAATGCTGGCGGCGGCATCTTTCCGGATCGAATCCGAATGCGGCGATGCGGATTTTCGTCTGTTGATGACGCCGACCCTAGCTGCGCGGCTCGCGTCCGAGCCTTCAGCGAAGACCGAGGAGTCACCTCCGCAGAATCTGTTGGAGTCGGTAAGCAAAATCACGATTTCAGTCGAACCGGTCGTCACCGGCGCGAGTATTCGACTTCGCGACTTGATGATGTTGCGCCCGGGACAAGTCCTACAACTCGATGTTCGCGAGCAAGCGGGCTTGGCGCTGAGATTCAACGAGGCCTTGCTCGCAAGCGGATCCCTTAGTCGATCGCAGGGGGAGAGAATGTTCGAGGTGACCGAAGTGGGGCCGTCGGGGCGGGGAATGCTCGAAGGAGGCTCTGATGAAGGATGATCTAGTCGGCAAAGACGGTGCGAGCGAGGTTGTCGCCGGCGACACCATGGCGGAAGACGGCGCCACGATGTTGGTCGAAAACCCGGGGGCAGTAGAAACCGAGCAGTTGCCGCCCGCGGATACGGGAATGGTCGGCAGAAGTAAGGCAATAGCCTCGCCGGCGCGCCTCGATCACCTCGAGTTGCCGCTAGAAGTCAGGCTAGGCCGTTTGGAGCAGACGCTCGAGCAGGTGCTCTCACTTCGCGTTGGTGATGCCGTGCCCGTGGGGCCGGAATCCGATGATCAAGTGACGCTCTATGTTCAGGGAAGACCCTATGCGATCGGTGATCTCATGGTGTCGGAGGGTCGTTTCGCGTTTCGCGTACGTGAAGTGATCTCCTCGGAGTGAATCCACGAAGCACTGAAACGCGGCAGCGAGGGACGAGTGATGAAGGAATTGATCTATCTACAATTCGCATTCAACACCTTTTTTCTAGTGGCACTTTGGTTTCTCGCTCGTGAGCGCGGCACGCGACGTCGTCGAAAGAGCGAACGAGCGGAAAATGCGAAGCGCCGACCATCGAAGGCGAATATTGCGAATGCCATGGTTGCAAGGTATGCGGACACGGAGTCGCAGCCTTCCGGCGCAGTGAAGCCGGATTTGAGCTCACTCGTCGGAAGAGTCGAGCGAGAGGAACTCGCTGCTGAAGCCGCCTTCCGGCGCAGGCTGCAAGATCGCTGGAATCAACGCGCCATCTGAGCGAGCGATGTTGCCGGCCCTTCGTGTAGGTGGAGTCTACCGTGCGAGAGTCGAATCTCTCTTGGTAGGTGGTCGAGTCAGAATCGACTTGAAGGGTGAGACCCTCTGCGCCCGCTGTGAGGCGGCCGTTCGGGAGGGGGAAATCATCGATATCGAAGTCCTACGCATTCGGCCGGAGGTTGTCTTGAAGATACGGCGGCGCAGCGCGTGATACGGCGTCAAAAAATCGGTATTTCGCCGGGACGAAATTGCCGTTTTCCGACGACGGTTTCAATTGATCACCTGAAGATGCGCCGAAACTGGAGAGTTCGAGCAGCCATTGAAGTCGGAACGTTCCTTGCATTGATCGGTGGGGCCAGCGCCTTCCTCACTGAGAGGGACGAGGCGGAGAGGAGCATGGGATGCTGACACAACTTTATACCTCGGCATCAGGGCTGATCGCCGGCGAGAGAAAAGTCGAATTGATCTCGAACAACCTAGCGAATGTCAATACGCCGGCTTATCGAGCCGATCGGCCCCTATTCTCGAGCTACTTCACCGATGCGGTCGCGGCCGCTTCCGGAGGAAACACTCCCGCATCGCCGCAGTCGGTTGCCCTCGCGGGACGGTGGTACGAGGAAGCGCAAGGGGCGCTTCGGAGCACGGGCAATCCATTCGATCTTGCGCTGCGGGGTGACGGGTGGTTCCGCGTGCAGACGCAGGCCGGCGAGCGTTTGACGCGGGGCGGTTCGTTCGCGGTGGATGCGGAAGGGCGACTCACGACCGCCGAGGGAGCCGCGGTACTCGATGATCGGGGAATGGAGATCATCCTAGCTCCCGACGAAGCCCTCAGTGGAGAGTTTTCCGTGAATCCCGAAGGAATGATTTCAGTCGATGGCGGTCAAGTCGCAACACTCGGCCTAGTCAAGGCCGATTTGAGAAATCTGGAGCGAGAGGGAGCAGGTCTTTGGCGTCCGATCGGACCCGTGGTCGAGATGGAACCGGGGAGCACGGAGGTCGCTCAGGGCTATATCGAGCAGTCGGCAGTCGAAGCAACCAGCGAACTCGTAAACCTGATCTCAGCTCAACGGCTTTTCGAAATGCATCAGAAACTCGTCGATGTCGGATTCAACAATGTCGCGCGAAAGGCCGTCGAGTTGGGCAGGCCGAGATGACCTGATGAATAGAGGTCGAACGCAGATCAAGCAGCGAAACGAGTGTGCGAACACGGGAGGCGTGTAGATGGAACGAGCACTTTGGGCCGCAGCCTCAGGAATGAGGGCTCAGCAGGTCAATATGGACGTTGTCTCAAACAACCTAGCCAACGTCAACACGAGTGGATTCAAGCGAAGTCGCGCGGAGTTTCAGGACCTTCTCTACCAGTCCGTCAACGCGCCGGGAACGGCATCAAGCGTATCGACGAATCTTCCTTCCGGAATTCAGGTCGGTCTCGGTACGCGTACGGTCGCGATCAAGCGGCTGTTCGAACAGGGGGATTTTCGTCCGACGGAAAATCCACTCGACTTGGTCATCGAGGGGTGGGGTTTTTTCAAAGTGATCAAGCCGGACGGGACGACGGCCTACACTCGGGATGGATCTTTTCAAATAGACCAGAACGGAGCCATCGTCAATAGCCTCGGCTATCCGCTCGAGCCGGCACTTACGATTCCACAAGACGCTGTGTCCATCACCGTCGGTCGTGATGGAACGGTTTCCGTGGACCAAGTGGACGGCACGGTGACACAGCTCGGAAGCATCGAATTGGCGAACTTCGTCAACCCCGCGGGTCTGCGTAGTCTTGGCGGAAACTTATTCATTGCGACCGAGTCCAGCGGAGATGCACTTCTCGAGACGCCCGGAGCGAACGGTGTAGGAGAAATCGGCCAGGGTTTTCTCGAAACGTCGAATGTGAGCATCGTCAACGAGCTCGTCAACATGATTACGGCGCAGCGGGCCTATGAACTCAACAGCAGGGCGATCCGTTCGAGCGATGAGATGCTCAGGCAGCTCGCGCAGCTCGTCCGATAGGGGATCTGAAGAATGAGGCGATTCACCAGCGTAGGATCGGCCGCAGGGCTCATTGTGCTTGCGGTACTCGGGGCGGGGCGGTTGGAGGCAGCGGAACGAGAGGAAACGATCATCTCGGTACGCGAGCAGGTGTCGGTGGAAGCGGAGAGTACTCTACGCCTCGATCAAGTAGCGGATCTGACGGGGCCGTTGCGCGAGACTTTGTCGTCGATTCGGATCGGTCGAACTCCCGGGCCGGGTCGAAGAGTGGTCATCGCACGCGCCGCCATCGAACGGGCGATCAGCGAAGCCGGAATCCCCATGTCGACTCTTCTTTGGCAAGGACGGCCGCAGGTGCGAATTCATGCGCTCGGGCAGTCCCTCGATCACGACCTGGTCGAAAAGGCCATCTTGGATGGGATCGCGGCCATGGAGGGGGAGTCCGAAGAGGAGATTCGACTGGTCTCCTTGCGCCTGCCAAACGGTCCCCTGCTTCCTCCTGGAGACTATCGTGTTCGTTTCGTGAAGCCTCCGTCGGGGTTTCGGCCGGGAACGCAGCGTCTTCCCATTGAGGTCATACCGAAGAATGGTTCACCTCGGAGGTTGAGCGTCGTCGCCCGAATGGAGGTTCTCGCTCCCGTGATGGTCGCAAGGCGACACATCCGTTCCGGAGAAAAGATCAGACCGGTCGATCTGAAGCAGGAGATTCGGCCTCTGCCGACGAACGCGCGTTTCTTGAGAACCCCTTCGGAGGCTCGAGGGACCATGGCTCGCTCGACGCTGCGAGAAGGACAGCCCGTTCGAGTCAAAGCTCTCGCGCCCGCCCTAGCAATCGAAGCCGGGGAGGTCGTCAAAGCACTACTGCGAGAGGGAGGTGTCAGTCTCGTTCTGGATACGGTGGCGAGGACGCGCGGTGACGTGGGCATGATCATCACGGTCGATGGGATCGATGGGAGACAAGGGCTCAGGGGTCGCGTCGTCGCCCCCGGGAGGGTCGTAGTCATTGGATCGGATCCCGTTGCGGAGACGACGGAAGGTTCTGCGAAGGAGAAGGAAGCGGAATGAAGAAGCGTTCGCGTCGCCTGTTCTTTGGGGAGACGAAGCGGAGTGGACGCTTCGTCGTATCGGATCTCGCTCTTGGCGCGATATTGGCATCGTTCGCACTTCTTCTCGCGGGATGCCGCTCGACACCCACACCGGCACCCACAGTTTTCGATGGTCGTCTGCCCGAACTGGAGGTACCCGGAGGTCCCACCTACCTATCGGAAGGATCGCTCTACTCAGAGCAGGTCGGAGCTGCGCAGTTGATCGGAGATTTTCGTGCCCGTCATCGCGGCGATGTGCTTACCGTCAGAGTGACGGAGTCGGCACTCGGAAGCAGCAAGGCCGATCAAACACTGGATAAGAAGACCAGCAATTCCCTCAAAGCACCGGTTCTCTTCGGCTACGAGAATAAGCTCAAAGGAAAGCTCGGTCCCGACTTCGATCCGGCTTTGGCATTGGGTGTAAGCGGAGAGAAGAGTTTCGAGGGCGAGGGAGAAACGACGCGGTCTGCACGTTTGAACGCGGCGATATCCGTCCGCGTTCTCGCAGTCGGAACGGGGGGGCGCATGCTGGTTGCGGGGAGCAAGGAAATTCATATCAACAACGAAAAGCAGATCATGACCTTGGCTGGAATCGTTCGCCCGGAAGACGTCGGGACGAACAACAGCATTCCATCATCAGCGATCGCGGATTTGAGGATCACATACGGAGGAGCGGGAGATGTCGCAGATGTTGTGCGGCAAGGATGGTTTCAGCGCATGTTGACCAGAATATGGCCATTCTAGCCATCGTGACGCGATACGGCGGTGTGGGGGCTGCCGGATACCTGGTGAACGCACGATGAAGTGATACGCGAACGAATTGGGGTGCAAATGAGAGAGAGCAGCTTCACTTTGCCGATGGGGCGGCAAATGATGATCAATGGATTAGGTACTCGGAATCGATGGGCTCTAGCTTGGCTCGTACTGATTCATGTTTCCGTTTCTCCGAACGCCATCGCACGATGGGATCTCGATGTCGCACAGATGAATTCTCACGTTGCAGCGGCAGAGGCGCCACGCGGCGCACATATACCGCTCGGAGATATTGCCGATGTCGTCGGTGTTCGAGATAACCAACTCGTCGGTTTCGGATTGGTGGTGGGACTCAATCGTACGGGTGATGGGACTCAGGCCGAGTTTACGATTCAGGCCTTAGTCAACGCAATGCAACGAATGGGAGTGGTCTCCTCTCCCGATGACATTCGCGTTCGCAATACCGCAGCGGTGATGGTGACCGCGAACCTAGCGGCATTCGCGCGCCCCGGCGCGCGACTCGATGTGAACGTCGCCTCCATCGGGGATGCCAAATCGATTGCCGGTGGGGTGTTGCTGATGACGCCGCTGAAGGGGCCGGATGGCAAGGTCTATGCGCTCGCGCAAGGAGCGGTGAGTATCGGGGGTGGATTCTCCGCCGGGGGCGGAGGATCCTCCGTCCAGAAGAATCACCCGACGACGGGGATGATTCCCGGAGGTGCCTTGGTCGAGAGGTCGGCCGGCATCGAGGTACTTGGCCGCAACACCTTCGACCTTGCTTTGCGCAAGCCGAACTTCGTCACGGCGATGAGGGTGGAAAAAGCACTGATGAGGGCCTTCGATGTGCATACGGCAGCGGCACTCGATGCAGGGCGCATTCGATTGACCGTTCCGGAAACGATGCGCGATGATCCGGTGGGATTTCTAGCCATGGCGCTCGATGTGAAGGTGTCCCCACGAACGCGGGCACGCGTCGTCTTGAATGAGCGTACCGGGACGGTGGTGCTCGGTGGAGACGTGAGGATATCCCAGGTCTCGGTCACTCACGGCAACCTCATCATCTCGGTTGCCGTCGCGACCGGAGTCAGCCAGCCCGCGCCGTTTTCCGGCGGGCAGACCGTTGTTACCGAGCAGGGCGAAGTCGTCACCGAGGAGGAGAGCGGCAAAACCGTAACGATGGAAGATGGAGCCAACGTCGCTTCCTTGGTCAGCGCACTCAATAAAATGGGTGTCTCCCCGAGGGACATGATCGCGATCTTCCAAGCGATTCACGCGGCCGGCGCCTTGCACGCCGAACTCGAGGTGATCTGATGGCAGAGATCGGCGTCGGCGGCGATCGCCAAGCCATCATCGATGCCGCGCGCGGGCTTGAAACGGCTCTCGTGCAGCAGATGCTGTCGGCCATGGCTCGCGCGCAACTCGAGGGCGACGGATTCTTCGGCTCGGGCTCCGGCTCGGGAGCGATGCAGTCGACCTTCGACATGATGCTCGAGAAGGTGCTTGGCCCGGAATTGCGGCTCGGCCTCGCGGAAAAGATCGCTGACGAGTTGGGATCTAGCGATCCGCAGGATCGAGCGATCCCCGATCTATCGACAGGGGGTCGGCAGGATATTCATGCTCTCATCCAGAAGGTACGTCTGGGAACTTGGATGAACGATGGCGAATAAGTGAGAAAAAGTGTGGAGTTATTTTTACTGATGACTCAAGTTTGCTCTATGCAGGCCGATGAGAATGGCGGGAAGATCCGGACTGGGGTCACCGTTGGGCGCATTGCCGGGAGATTTTCCCGGGAGGAAAGAAGATGAAGATCCATGGCGCGGATCCAATCAGTCGCATACAGGACGCGATCCGCAAGAGCGGGGAAAGCGACTCCGGGACGAGAGTCGAGGATGGCCGAGCGAAGACGGCATCCGTTCAAAGGGGCCATCGCGGATCGGACGAAGTCAACCTTTCCGATCAAGCGCAAGAACTTAGGCAGCTCAAGCGCGTACTCGACGCGGATCCCGGATTTCGCCGGGAGATGGTAGATAGCCTCAAGCAGGAAATATCCAGCGGCCGCTACCGCGTCGATGGTAGCCGAGTTGCCGAAGGCCTGATGCAGGAGGCCCGAATTCTGCCTGACGCGAAAGGTCTCGACGATGGAATCGTCGGCTAGAGCGAAATCGCTGCGACCGGCTGATCTCGAGCGCCTGCTCGATGCCGAAGTGCTCGTCTATCGAGGGTTGGCGGACCTCGGTAAGAAATATCAGGCCGCTTTGCTCTCAGCCGATCGCGAAACGATCGAAGTGCTCACGCTCGAGGCGGAGATCCTTGCCGAACAACTGACTTGGCTCGAAGAAAGCCGCTCTGCTCAAGATCGTGTTCCGTCTGCGAAAGACTCTACCCGCGTCGCAGAACTCTACAAAGAGGTCAAAGACGCCGCAGCCGAACTCGTGCGCCAAACCGCCGTCTCTGCGGTCATTCTAGAACGGATGAACGAATCGGTATCGCTACGCGAGGCGACGCTGGCATCCTTGAGCGGATGCTCCTACGGAAGCGACGGTCATTGCCCGCCGTTCGCAGGACGCGGGGTTTCCCTGTCGGCGGAGGTCTGAGCGCGATGACGATTTTCTCGCAGTTTTCCATCGGCC
>JALUUK010000072.1 GCA_027021395.1 Acidobacteriota bacterium | reverse complement strand
TCGCCGCCCCCATTCCCTTTTGCGCGCGTCCCGTTCCCATCAGCGCTCGTCTTCGTCGAAAAACGAACGGCCAATCCAGCGGCTTTGCATCCAGCGAACGGCAAAGAGATCGCACAGCGCAGGCAGTGCGCGTCCCCACATACCGTACTTCGCTTCACCTCCCTGGCGAGCACGGTGACCGACGGCGACCTCGACGACCGAATGCGCACCGACCAATCGGCAAAGAGTCGGCAAAAAGCGATGCATTCCGCGAAACGGAGGGACCCGCCTCAAGTGGTGCGCGCGAAATGCCTTCAGCGAACACCCGGTATCTCGAATGCTCTCTCCGGACAAGGCATTTCGGATGGCGTTGGCCCAGCGCGATTGGAAGAGCCTCCACCAAGAATCCCGGCGATGCTCTCTGTAGCCGACGACGAGATCCACTCCGGGAGTACGCGCGTCGAGCACCTTTGGAATCTCTCCAGGAGGGTTCTGGCCATCGGCATCGAGCGTAACGATCCACCGACCACGCGCGCGATGAAAGCCCGCGATGAATGCGGCGCTCTGCCCCGCGTTCGCAGCAAAATGGACGACCCGAATTCGCTCATTCTCTTCTGCCCGTCGATCGAGCCACTCTCCCGAACCGTCCGTCGACCCATCGTCGATGAACAAGACCTCCCATGACTCGCTGCGCGAAGCCATCACGGCGAGAATCTCTTCCAGCAGACGGGGAAGACAGTCGATTTCGTCGTACACGGGAATCACCAAAGATAGATCCAAGGCATCCCGCTCTTGTTCCTCTGGTCGTGAGTGCTCCTTCATGCTTCCCACTCGTCGCCTTCTATCCCTTTCTTGTTGATCCGCCACAGCGCGCGAATCCTCCGAAATCGGTCTTGAAAGCGCCGGTCTTCGAGAGTCAAGCTCTCCGGTACGAGGATTCTCTTCCACTTGAGAAAGGCCGCTTCATCCACCAAACGAAGCCAACGGAACAATAGTGCGTGCAGTACTCCACCGGGCTTGAATCGCATCGCCCCCGCCCAGTCGATCAATACGATCTTCCCGTCCTGTCGTCCGACGAGTATGTTCCCCTTCCCGCGCAGGTCATTGTGCAGCACGCCGCGACGCTGCAGCAGATCGAGCGTTCGTCTCAACTGATCCAGATACTCGTGCCGCCCTTGTCGATAACGCAGGAGATGGAGCAATTGATGGTCGACGTATTCCAGAACCAGCGCATCGCGGTCGAGAACGCCAACCAAGCGCACGACATGAGGTAGGTCCTGAATGGTTTCGAGCACCGCGCACTCTCGCCGGATCTGCAAGCGTCCCCACCAACGCGCGAAAAGTCGTCTTTCTCGAAAGTCCTTGATGACGACACGACGTCCATCCGCCAAGGACGAGATCCAGAGATCGGCTTTGGCCCACCGCCCCCGGACGATTCTCCCGTCCTTCCTCTCCAAGAGAGCGGATCGATCCATGGGCACGCCTCCTACGGTCACGGGATCGCATCGTACCTGCTGGTCATCGCCGGCAAATGACGCGCTCTCGTCGAAAGAGGCTTCATCGCCTGCTTTCGCGACGCACGCGATTATCGGCGATAATGCCCCCCTTCGCGAACGGAGAGCGAGTTGTGAAGCGTACGAGGGCCGAGTCTTTTCGGCTGACTGCTCTTTATGCGGGGCTGCTCTCGCTCGCGCTTCTCTCTTCCCCGCAACGACCGACCGTATTTTTCGGAGCAACCTTTGTGCTCATCGGAGCCGCCGTACGTCTCTGGGCGGCCGGACACCTCATCAAGACCCGGGAATTGATCACCTCCGGCCCCTACCGTTTCACGCGCAATCCGCTCTATCTCGGGCGTTTGTTGATCTTCACCGGCTTCGCTTTGATGGCTTGGATCAATGTGATCGCCTCCCTTGGCGTGCTCGTCGTCGGATGGGCGGTCTTCTTTGGATATTACTTGCCTCGAAAAGAGCGCATCGAGCCGACTAGGCTCGCAACCATTCACGGCGAACGCTACCGAGACTACTTCCGTTCCGTCCCCGCGCTTTTTCCCACTTGTCGTCCTTGGCCGGCCGACGAACGCTCGTGGTCCCTGCGACGTCTTCACCGCAACCGCGAAGTTCTCACCCTCCTCGGCCTCGTCGGGATGATGGCATTTTTTCTCTACAAGAGCGCGAATGGATAGTTCGAGGCGACAACGAGATTCATTCAAGATCCGAAAGACTGTAGGGCGTGCAAGCGCGCGTAGGTGCGACCTGCGGCAAGAAGATCCTCATGCGATCCCGACTCGATGATACGACCGGCCTCGAGAACGTGGATTCGATCGGCGCGCGTCACGGTGAAGAGCCGGTGCGCAATGACGATGGCCGTTCTTCCCACCAAGAGTGCCTCGAGCGCCTCTTGGACCGCCCGCTCAGAGGCGGCATCGAGCGCCGACGTAGGTTCGTCGAGAATCAGGATCGGTGCGTCCTTCAAGAAGGCCCGCGCAATGGCGATGCGCTGGCGTTGCCCCATCGAGAGCTGCCCTCCCCGCTCGCCTAAGCGTGTATCGAAACCTTGCGGCAGAATGTCGATGAACTCCTCGGCATGTGCTGCGCGCGCAGCCTCGCGAATGGCGTCGATATCGGCCGATGGGCAGCCGTAGGCGATATTCGCCGCGATCGTGTCGTCGAATAGATGCACTTCTTGAGTCACGAGTCCGATGTGGGCCCGCAAGGACTCGAGTGATATCTCGCGAAGATCAATACCATCGAGAAGCACTTCTCCACGCGTCGGATCGTGAAAGCGCGGCAGGAGCATCGCCAACGTCGACTTTCCCGAACCGGACGGTCCGACGAGCGCATGGACCTCTCCCGCTCGAACCGTCAAGCTCACATCATCGAGCACAGGCCCTCGCCCGTAGGAAAATGAAACCCTTCGAATCTCGAAGCCGTCCTTGATTCCGGCGATCTTCAAAGCCCCGGGGCGATCGTCGACCTTGACGGGTTCGTCGAGAATCTCGAAGACACGGCAAGCGGAGGCGAGGGCCTGCTGCACCGAGGTATAGAGCGTCGCGAGCTTTCGGACATGCGTAAAGACGACGAACAAAGCCAGTATGACGGCAAAGACATTCGCACGATCGACTCGTCCCGCAGCAATCAACAGACCCGCATAAACGATCAAGGAGCCCGCAAGGAACGCTCCGAGCACTTCCATGACCGGTGGGGTCGCGGCGGTCGCTCGTGCGACTTTCAGGTCCTGGTGCAGCATGCGTCGCAGTGCTTGGTCGAAGCGCCGAGTCTCCTGGCCGACGGCGCCGAACGCGTGAACGACCCGCCGCGCCATCAAAGTCTCTTCGACGAGCGATGTGATCTCGGCGGACCGTTCCTGCGAGCGATGCGATGCCTTGCGAACCCTTCTTCCGAAGCGCCCCGCCGTAAAGACGAAAATCGGCACGGCAATCATGCACACACCGGCGAATTCAAAGGCCGAATAAAAGGAATAACCGAGCAGCACGATGACGATCGGCACGGATTGCAATGCTTGCCCGATATCCGCACCGAGAATCCGCTGCAAACGCGCAACATCGGAAAGAATGCGCGAAAGCATTTCCGCCGTGGAGTAGCGGCGAAAAAACTCGTCCGACTGAGCGAGACTCTTGGCATAGAGCTCGCTTCTCAGATCGACGACTGCGCGAAGCCCGACTCTTCGAAAAGAATAGACCGACGCGAAGGCAAAGATGCCTTTGAGCAAGTACAGGAACACGATGGCGAGCGGCACACGAACGAATCCCCGCTCGAGCAGCCACGCCCGAACCGGGACCCAAGCCTCCGTAATACGCTCGTTGAGGCTATCGACGACTTCTCCTAGGGGGCCTGCCGCGGTCTCTCTAGGGGCGCGGTCGTCCGCGATACGGCCTGCGTCGCCGCTTTGCTCTACCGAGACGGCCGACTCCGAAAGAGCCCCCACGAGATCGGGTATCAATCCGATGGCGCCGCCAAGGAAGAAAGAGGCCAGCACGGCGGAAACCACCGCGACAATCAGCGATAGGCGGAATTTCAGCAGGTAGCGTCCGAGACGACGGAGGTCACTCATGGTCGACTCGTCGATCCGACGCTCGTGCTTGCAGACGGCGCTGCGCTGCGGCCGGCAGCTTCATCTTCATCCGGCGGGAG
>JALUUK010000071.1 GCA_027021395.1 Acidobacteriota bacterium | reverse complement strand
GGATGTGGTCGTCCGGCTTTGGCTTCATCGACAGGGCCTTTCCTTGCCGCGAGGCGAAAGACCGCTCACTCGGAAGAACTTCCTGCGACACCTCGAAGAAACGGGCGGATTGCAACTCGACAGCATCAACGTGCTCGACCGCGCGCACTACCTGACGCTCTGGACTCGCTTCGGCTGCTACGAGCGGAAGAAAGTCGATGCGTGGATCTACCGGGATCGCATCGCATACGAATACTGGGGACATGAAGCATCGATCTTGCCGATCTCGCATCTGCCGCTCGGCTTGCGGCGCATGAAAAGCTTCCCACCGGAGCAGTGGAAGAAGGCCGCGTGGTGGAAGCATTTTGATACGCCTCTCGCTTCGCGCAGACGCGTCTTGAGGCGATTGCGACGAGAGGGCCCGCTCGAAAGCAGCGACTTCGCGTGGCAAGCGCATGAAAACGCCCGGCAACCCCCGGAGGGTCCGGTGATGCCTCAGTACAAAGAAGACAAGCGCTCGCTCTTGCTCTTGTGGCACCTCGGGAGAATCGCCGTGAGCGATCGGCGACATTTCCGACGGATCTACGACCTTGCCGAGCGGGTCTATCCGGAGACGAAGCCTGCCTCCTTGGCGGAATACGAGGAAAGCTGGCTCTTGCGCGGGCTGTCCGGCAATGGAATCTGCAGCGAAAGGCATTTGCTGAACTACTTCACTGCGCCGGCCTTGAAGGCTCCCGAGCGCAAACGCGTGATCCGGCGCCTTCTCGAAAGCGGAAGAATCGTCGAGGTGAAGGTCGAGGATTTACGCGGACCCTTCTTCGCCTTGCCCGAACATCTTTCCGTGATCGACGAGATCCCACCGCCGCGCGGCACTCATCTGATCTGCCCCTTTGATTCCTTGCTCTGGCAACGCCGAAGAGCGGAGGACCTGCTCGACTTTCGCTACCGTATAGAGATCTACACGCCGCAGAGAAAGCGAAAGTACGGTTATTATGTCTTGCCGATACTGCACGATGGGCGGCTCGTCGGCAGGATCGACCCCAAGCTGCACCGAGAAGAAGCAAGACTGGAGATCCGGAACGTTTTCATCGAACCGGGATTTGAAGTCACGCGGGCCTTCGAAAGAGCAGTTGACGAATGCCTCGAAGATCTTTGCGCTTTCTTGGGAGCGAGTACAGTGAGTTCGATGACGTCTTCGCGTTGGGAGGAACGATGAGGCACCGACGAAGCCTGCAACGACCGGAATCGATCCTAGCAAGCCGTTCGGTAGACGAGGCGCGGCCGAAACGCTCCGAGCGAGTTCCCGCTTTTCTACTACGCAGGCTTCTCCTCCTTGGATTCCTTGCGCTCGGGACGATCGGAGGCGAGCACAGCCGCGGAGCGGAAGTCGAGCGCACGCCCATTCTAGAACGCCTCACTCCTCTCAAGTCGATCACCGGCATCATCCGCAGCGGATATGCGCTCGAAGCCGAAGTCCGGACCATCGCCCGCTGCAAATCCGGTGGCTTCTCTTGTTACGAGCGGAAGCGATTCCCCCGAATCTATCGTATCGAGTTCGAGCTAGAAGATACCCGCGCGGAAGGCCCTACGATCCAGCGCAGTCGACAAGCGCGTGGAACGGTTCTCTTGGCGCTTCCTTTCAAGGAAGAGGATCTTCGCGCTTTCGACCAGACGATGGAAGAGACGATGGCTGCACTGTCTTCGGTGTCGTTCTCCATACCCTTCGGCGGGACCCGCTCGTGGTTCAGCAGGGCTCTTTCTGCGTACGCCGGCGACGGCGCCTACGCCTGCTTCGACGATGGAGAGTCTGCTAGCTTGATCGTATTGACCACCGAGATCACGGTCGATGAAAACGGGGAAGAATCGACGTCCGGAGGTATGACCGGTGTCGCCGGGAAAAATGCCGCAGAAACTTGCTCCGCCTTGGATACCGCGGCTTCCGGAATCGCAGCGAACGAGATTCGCACGATGAGCTTGCCTCGCCTCATCGCTCGCGACGAGATTCTGTTGAGTGCCATGGGCGATCTTCCAGCGAACGTTTCCGCCGATCTCCTCGTCGCATTGCCTCCCGGGGCGAAAATCGAGCAAGGCCCCTCGGCGCCGGGCATCGCATCTTATTCGCAGAGCAGAATCTCCGCGAACGGCGACATGAGCGACCGCTACTTCTCCGAGACGATCCATGACGGCGTGTTCACACGGGCCGTTGCCGCTCCCGGCGATCTCTCGCCGCTCGCCATCGCCGGCCGATCCTGGATCGGTCGCTGGACGCTCCGCCATTCCGAGCAGCGCCTCGGCGCAGCCCCAGCAACCACCGTTCTTGCCGAGTCTTCGCTGCTCACGGTCCTTCTACCGATCCGTCCCCCGACTCCGCTCGATGAAGACGGGCAGCCCGTCGATGTCGAAGTCGCGGATACGGTGGCGGTCTCACTCGATACCGACGCTTTCATCGAAGATATCGCAATGGACCTCGGTGAGCGCAGTGATCTATCGACGACGACTCTGCAGGAGATCGTTTTCTCGCGCCCTGCGGGGCTCGACGAAACTCATTGGATCCTAGTCGCCTGTGCCGACGACGGAACGGCCGTCTATGTCATGCCGCCCTCACCGGCTTCGAGTCGCGTCACCAACGCCCAAGCGTTTTGCGGCGAAGCGGCCCGGCAACTCGACGCGAGAATGGACTAGGATCCAGACGCTCCGGCTTGGCGCTCTTCCGTCCCGCCGCCCCGGCCGTATCGCTCTCGCACTCGAAGCGAAGCGACGATCGCCGATCAAGGCACCGGCCGGCGCACTTTCCCCACCGGATCCCCACCGCCGGTGTCGTTTCGGCTTGCGTGTTCCTAGCGCACAGGCCGCTAGCCGCCGGGGAATTCGCTGATAAGATCGCGCCAGGAGCTTCGAGCATGCTGATACTGTCTCTTCTTGGATTCTTGATTCTCGTTGCACTCTCGGCGTTTTTCTCCAGTGCGGAAACCGCGCTGGTGGCCTCGGGAGAGGTCAAGCTGGATCACCTCGCCGGCCAGGGAAGTCGCGGCGCCGCGCGCGCCCTGCGCATGATCAAGAACATGCCGGCCCTGCTCGGCACGATCCTGGTCGGAAACAACCTCGTCAACGTCATGGCCGCCGCTCTCGCAACGAGCATCATCGGTCCCGTGCTGGCGACCGTCGTCGTCACGCTCGTCTTGCTGATCTTCGCCGAGATCACACCCAAGACGCTCGCCGCCGGCCGACCGGAACGCTTCGCCCAACGCATCGCCGCGCCAATTCACGCCTTTACCATCATCTTCAAACCCGTCGTCTGGACGCTGACGGTCTTCACCGACGTCTTGCTCAAGCCTCTGATGCGCGGGCAAGAACTCGACGAGCGAAAGCTCTCGCGCCACGAATTGCTGACGGCGATCAAGCTTGGCGCCCGTGATGGAGAACTCGAACCATCCGAAACCCGTATGACCAAAGAAGTGCTCACTTTGAAGGACAAGCCGGTCCGTAAGATCATGATCCCGATCGATCAAGTGAAGGCGATCCCGGAGGATGCCGGTTACGAAGAGGTCTTGGATATCTATCTCGGAAGCGGATTCACGCGCTACCCGATCCTCAGCTCCAAGACGAGCGCATCCGACGAAGCGAAAATGGTCGGCATGTTGCTGGTCAAAGATCTCGTCGGCCACCACAACGACGGCGAAGGCGATTGGCGCACGTATATCAGACCTCTGATGCACTGCCGGCCGGAACTCGAAGCCGACGAATTGCTGCGCGACATGCAGATTCAAGCTTCTCACATGGCGGTTGTCGAGGACGAACAAGGCCGTCAACTCGGTTTGGTAACGATGGAGGACGTGCTCGAGGAGATCGTCGGTGAGATCCAAGACGAATATGACGATGAAGTCGTGCCGGTCAGAGAACTCGGCCCGAATCGTTTCATCGTGCGCGGCGATATCGAAGTCGACGATCTTTGCAAAGTCATCAATGCCGATCTCGGCGACGCAGACCAGCAGATTACGCTTGCCGAGTGGTTCGAACGTCGCTTACCGAAATCCCACGGTCGAAGTCGTCGCGTCGAAATCGGCAACGCTCTGGTCTTCTTCCGCGGACACGACCGCTTCGAAATCCGCGTCAAGACCCCTCCCTCGGCAAGACGAACCTAGGCCCCTACATAGTCGAAACGGGTCCGGGCTCGTCACTGCATATTCCTCGGCGGCGTGGCGCGACCGTCCTTCCTCTCCGGCGCGAGAAGGCGATGCGCGCAAGACCGCAGAGGCCGCATGGGGAAGATGCGGCGACGTAGAGGTCTTCGACTCGGCGGTTATCACTCGTACCAGTAGGCGACGAGGCTGACGCTCCAACTTCCGTTGAGGGGAGTCACGTTGTAGTCGATCTGGTATGTCCCACCGGGAGGCAGCTCTGCCGTCATGTCCAAATCTTGATCGCAAGGCGCATCCTTGTGGCAAGCAATGTAACCCGGACACCAGCCGGCGCGAGAGTAGGTGCAAGACGGGAACCCGCACGCATTCCACTCCGTGCAACCGAACAGACCCGGACTGCAATCATCGCGCCACGGTATTTCGGACCAGACCGGCGTGCCATCGACGATGATCTGATTCGTGCGGCGGCAGAACTCGTCGCAGTTCTGACAAGAGCCGCCGGGGCATCCCGTATCACAGCTCTCGCCGTCGTTCGCTCCTCCATCGCAGGCCTGATTCGCACCGTGCCCGGTGGTAAAGAGCCGGGTGAAAACCTGCGTCGCGGTCTCCGGAATGCTCAGCGTGGCAGTCGGAGGATTCGCACCACCCCAAAACAGGACCTGAACGCCTGCAGCCGGCGGCTTCGGTGAGACCTCATCGTCTCGCTTGCTGAATTCGAACTCCGTCGTCACCCGCCAACCGGCCTGAACATAGTGGCCGATATGCGCTCCAATGTATTTGTTCCCGGTGAGCAAGGGCGTGTAGGGCGTGATATCGAGCGTAAGAACGCGCGGCGGTACGACGCCGGTTCCGTCGGGTCGCTGTGCATCGGTTCCGAACGGCGTGACGGCATTCATCAGCTCTAGATTTGAATTCGTCTTGCAGCTTCCGCCGGCTTCGATGCAGTCGTCTAGAACGAGGAATACGGTCGCGCCGCGGTCCCAAGGATCACCACAGGTGTTGTAACCGCCGTTGCACGGGGGCGTCAAGCAAGGGTTGTCGGGACCGCATTTCGAGGTATTGCTTCCCGCCGGCGGTTCGCAAAGTCTGGAATCGAGCGTGACGCGCAAGAGCACGCGCACCCAGTCGCCTTCGGGAAAATCGCGAGGAACCATCAACTGCCAGCCGTCGGCACGCTGGACTTGATCCGGACCGGGCGGACACTTCGACGCACCCCAACAGAGCTTGTCTTCGTCGTGTGCCCGCAATCGCACCCGGCCGGCCACCGCGTCGATATGCTCGTTCGAAAAATCCGACTCGTTGCCGTCGATATCGACGGCGGCGACGACGATATACCAGTTGACCCAGAGATCGAGATTCGTCAGAGAATGGCTCGTCGCCAAGCCCACATCGTCGACGAAATCGTAGACTCCGGATTTCTTGCCGTAGTAGACGCGATAGCTCGCGACCTCGTTCATCGGCTGTGCATCGGTCCAGTTCAACTCGATCGTCGTCTCGGTCCAAGATCCGGAAAGCACGGGCGGAGTCGTGACGGTCGATGCGCGTGTCCCACTCTCGTTCCCTGCATCATCGACGGCACTGACCAAGTAGAAGTAGTCGTTGCCATCCGATTTTGCGCCCACGTCAACGAAAGATGTCGTCGTCGACGTTCCGATGCGATTCGAAGCGGTGTCTTTGTCGGGCACGAAGTCGGGTGTGATTCCTCGGTAGATATTGTATTGAGAGACCGTTTCCGGATTTCCTGCTTTGTCCGTCGTCACGGGATCCCAGGTCAAATCGAGATCGTCCGGTGTCGCCGCATCACGGGTGACGAACAACCCCGTCACGTCTGCGGGATTCGTCACATCCGCAGCGGCCACGCCGGCGAAGAATAGACATGAAAAGACGATCCCCACGACCCCACAAAGCCGGTTCCACCTGAATGTCCTCATTGCTCATCCCTCTCCACCTTCCCCAAAACCACCCTACACACGCACCCGATCGATCGACCCGCAGCCGATCCATGGACGACCAACAGATGTACCGCTTTTCGGAATTGGTGTCAACGAGGCGGTGATGCGATGAATCGCAGCTGATTCCATGCTCGAATACGTTCGCATTATTCCGGGTCATCCCGATCGACTTTGACGAATTTCCGCTCTCTGCGACGCGAACGCTACGCGTGTCGGGTGAAATCCCTCTTCTGAAAACCGAGTCAGCTATTGGCGCGAATCCAAGTGTCGTAGATCTTGAGCAGTACGACCGACGACGCTGCGAGCAGGGCGAAAAAGATCCACATGATGGAAGGACGATCCCAACCGTCGGGACCGAAGTGACCGTACATCACGCCGGATAAGAGTCCGCCGAAGAGATTACCCAAAGCAACGCACCAATAGAAGTAGCCCATGTACATGCCGACTTTGCCCGGCGGCGCGATCCGCCCCGCGTACTCCTTCGACTTCGGACTCGCCAGCATCTCTCCCACCGAGAAGATCAGGATCCCAGAGACGATCACCCAACCGCCCGTTCCCAGCAGATAGATCAAGAAGCTGACGACCGTGACGGAAACGCCCGACATGATCGTCGAAAGCGGAGAGAGTTTGCGCGAGAGATACGAAACGACGAGTTGGAGGCAGATGATCCCAAACGCATTGAGGTTGATCAATTGCTCGGGTTTGATCTGACCTTTTTCCAGCACGGCTTTCGACCAAGTCGATGTGTCCATGCCGATCGATTCGAAGGCGCCCGTAACCCACCCGGCGATCGGACCGAGAGCGTGAATCAGATCCTGCGTGTTCACGTAGTCTTTGATATAGAGCGGCAAGGTGATAAAAACTTGATTGAAGGACACCCAAAAACCGGTCATCAACAAAAGAAAAATCAGATAGCGCGTCTCTCCCATGCGCATCGGCTGCAACGCCCAATGGCTTTCGTCCGAGCGACCAGTCGCGCGAAAGACGACGTCCGCCAGAAAATTCACGAGAAACCAGCAGAAGACCAGCCCGAAGACAGTCAGCATGGCAAGCCACTTCGAACCCAGAACCAGCAGGATCATCACCCCGACGATCAAGACGAAAAAACGCATATTGCCGATGACCGCGACCATCCCAGCGAGAACTTCCACCAAGGACTTGCTCGAACCGTCTTCCTCGTCGTCGCGCGGAGGTTCCCTGTAGAACAAGGCCGCAGTCAACGTCACCAAGCCGATCCATAGGGCGGAGGAGTAGAAGACGTACGCCCAGCTCCATCCCCTGACGACGCTGGCGATCAGCGGCCCGAGCCAACCTCCGACATTGACCATCATGTAAAAGATGCCGAATCCCATGCTACCGGTCTTTTCCGTCGTCGTTCTTGCGATGGTCGAAATGACCACCGGCTTGAACATGCCATGACCGACCGCGACAAGCAGATAGACCAAGAAAAAGCCCCAAAACGATGTGGGAATACCCAAGAGGAGATAGCCGGGGATCATCACGACAGTCGAAGCGATGAACATCGTTCGGTAGCCGTATCGATCGGCCAGTGCTCCGAAAACTGCCGGGAAGAGATACAAGAGAAATGTCACCAGCCCCTGAATCACTCCTCGTTCTTCCGATGTGAAACCTAGGCCCCCGTCTTCCACGGATCCCATCAGGTAGAGCGAGGAAACGGCATAGAAGCCGTACCAGCCCATCCGCTCGAAAATCTCCATGACGTTGGCGGACCAAAACGCGCCGGGAAACTGTTTCCAAATCGATACCTTTCGACCGGTCTCGTGGGTGGTCATCAAAAGCTCCCGCTCTCGTCTTGGCGAGTTCGCAGTTTAGCCCGTATCTGCGATTCGTGCGGGTCTATGAATAACCCTTTGTCCTTGCGAAACTTATCTCGGTTCATGGCGCTCGAGGCCATGCGCTCTCCAAGCGCATGTCTGCCCACGACGCCCCTTCTGCCGCCGAAATGGACACCGAAGAAGAGATGGGGCTGAGCGACAGATCGCGTGGAAAGACCCTATTCATGCCGGATTCTTTGCGCTTACGGTTGACCGCTACCCCTGCATCATGCTACACACGGTGTCGCGGGTGCCGTTTGCCCAGCGGATTGACCCAGCGTCATGGCAGGGACTAACCCCTGGCCACGTTACCAACCGGGAGGAAGTCAGAGATGAACAAAGCCGAACTCATCGACAAAATTGCTGGAGACGCCGAGATCACCAAGGCCGCTGCAACGCGCGCCATCGAGTCGTTGGTGGATGGAATCGCCTCATCGCTCAAGAAGGGCGAGCGTACGACTCTGGTTGGATTCGGTACTTTCGTGATGAACGAAAGAGCGGCCCGCACAGGCCGGAATCCTCAGACCGGCGCCACCATCAACATTCCGGCAAAGAAGGTCGTCAAGTTCCGTGCCGGAAAGGAACTCGAAGAGATCATCAACGGCTAAGCTGAGGCCGGCGCCATGGAATCGCAGCGGAACGGTTTCTTGTTCTGCTGCGTCTTTCCCTCGCCGGTGAGCGGCTAGGGCTCTGCGCCCTTGTCGTAGGTTCGCCGATGCGGTCGACTAGATCAGCATCACTCCGTCACTCGATGCGAGCGATGAGTTCGCCGGTTTCGAGGGTTTGTCCTTCCTCGACCTGGAGAGCCACGAGGGTGCCGCCGCGAGTGGCGCAGACTTCGTTCTCCATCTTCATCGCTTCGAGCACGATGATTCCCTGACCCTCGGAAATCTCCTCGCCCTCGTTGGCTAGGACTTTGACCACCCTCCCGGCCATCACGGCTTGGATTTCTGCGGATCCGCTCACCGTAGAGCGTGCGCTCTTTGCCGCGAGCGGATCGACCAGCCGTACCGAGCGCACACTGCCCTCGTATACGACAGCGTAGGTATCGTCGTTGCACTCGCGAACCGAAACTTCGTAGGCGCGCCCATCGATGATCATCGAGTACAAGCTCGCTTCGAGATGAACGGCATCGATACGGTGCTGTGAACCATCGACACTTACGATGAACTCACCATCGGAAGGTTTGACTTCGACGTCGTATTCCTCGTCGCCGACACATCCCCAAAAACGCATCAGCCACCCCGTAGTGCACGCGAGCGTCCGACTTCGAGCCAGCGCGACTTCTTCTGTGTGTGAGTGCCCGAACCGCGTGCGGATGCGGAGAGCTTGCAGTGATGTGCGTGAATGGCCGCAGCCAACAACGCGATATCTTCGACGCGCCTGCTCCGCTCCGAAAACAAATCATCGTGGTGCTCGTCGATGAACCCGGTGTGAAGATCCCCGGCAACGAATGCTTCGTGCCGCAAGACACGCCGAAGGAAAGGCATATTCGTCGTGATACCGTCAAGACGATATTCCGCGAGCGCACGGTCCATTCGTCGGAGCGCCTGATCTCGATCTTTGCCGTGGGCGATGAGCTTGCCGATCATCGGATCGTAGTGAACCGGTATCTCGTATCCCGGCGCCACCGCGGAGTCATCGCGGATACCGGGTCCCGTCGCGACCCGCACCGCCTCTATGCGCCCAGGGCAGGGCATGAAATTCTGCGAGGGGTCCTCTGCGGTGATACGACATTCTACGGCATGGCCTCGCGGGATCATCTGATCTTGGCTGTAGGATAATTTCTCTCCCGCAGCGATACGGATCTGTTCGACCACGATATCGATACCGTAGACCTCTTCCGTTACGGGATGCTCGACCTGAAGGCGCGTATTCATCTCCATGAAATAGAAGGAACCGTCCGCATCACGCAAGAACTCCACCGTCCCCGCGCCGACATAGTCACAAGAGGCCGCTGCTGCGAGCGCCATTTCTCCTAGACGCCGCCTCGTATCGGCATCGACGACCGGGGAGGGCGTCTCTTCGATGAGCTTTTGGTGGCGACGTTGAATGGAGCACTCGCGCTCGCCGGCGGCGATTCCATGACCTTGACCGTCCACTAGGACCTGAACCTCGATATGGCGCGGACGTGTAATGAACTTCTCGATATAGACCGTGTCATCACCAAAGCTAGCGCGTGATTCTGATCGCGCGCGTTCGAGCGATGTCTCGAGCTCGTCCGCCGATTCGACGACGCGCATCCCCTTGCCGCCTCCGCCGGCGGCCGCTTTGATGATCACCGGAAAGCCGATCTTCTCGGCTTCGAGCAACGCTTCAGCCGCACCACCGGAGAATTCTCCGGTTCCAGGAGACACCGGCACACCCGCATCGATCATGCGCCGGCGCGCTTCGACCTTGTCTCCCATCGCACGGATGGACGCTGCGCTCGGTCCGATGAAGACGAAACCTGCTTCGACACAGCGTTCGGCGAAATCGGCGTTCTCTGCAAGGAACCCGTAGCCCGGATGAATCGCTTCCGCTCCGCTCGTTTCGGCCACAGCGAGAATCTTGTCGATGTTGAGATATGACTCTGCGGCTTGTGCCGGCCCGATCGCAAAGGCTTGATCCGCCAAGCGGACATGCGGGGCGTCGCGATCGACCTCCGAGTAGACCGCGACGGTACGAACTCCCATGTCCGAGCACGCGCGTATGATGCGAACGGCGATCTCTCCACGATTTGCGATGAGTATCTTCTTGAACACTATTTCTTCCAGGTTGTTCCGGCCGGCGCTTTGCCCCCGCGAAAATCACGCCGCTCAGAGGGGAATGTTTCCGTGTTTTTTGGGTGGCGTACGATCGACCTTGGTCGATAGAAGGTGCAGGGCTGAAATCAGGCGACGCCGAGTATCGGCAGGCTCGATCACCGCGTCGACATAGCCGCGCTCGGCTGCCACAAAAGGATTGGCAAAGGCCTCACGATACTCCGCGGTCTTATCCTTCTTGTATGCGTCCCTATCTTCGGCCTTTTCCAGCTCACGGCGGTAGAGAATCTCGACCGCTGCATCAGCTCCCATGACGGCGATCTCTGCTGTGGGCCAAGCGAGATTCAGGTCCGTTCGAAGATGCTTGCTGGCCATGACGCAGTAGGCTCCGCCGTAGGCTTTGCGAGTGATCACCGTCAGCTTCGGTACGGTGGCCTCCGCGAAAGCATAGAGGAGCTTCGCGCCATGGAGAATGATTCCGCCGTGCTCTTGGTTCACACCCGGCAAGAAACCCGGCACGTCTTCGAAGGTGATCAGGGGAATGTTGAAGGCGTCGCAAAATCTGACGAAACGCGCACCCTTGCGGGAAGCATCGATATCCAAGACTCCGGCGAGAAAGCAAGGTTGGTTGGCCACGATACCCACTGGCATGCCGTCGAGACGGGCGAAACCAACGACGATGTTCCGTGCGAAGTGCTCCATCACTTCGAAAAAATCTGTGTCGTCGACGATTCGGGTGATGGCGTCCTTGATGTCGTAGGGCTTGTTCGCATTGTCCGGCACGAGCGCGTTGAGCGATTCGTCACGACGGTCGGGCTCGTCCTTGGTCTCGGCGCGCGGTGGGTCTTCGTGGTTGTTCTGAGGGATGAAGGAGAGAAGCCGTCGGATCGTTCCTAGAGCATGCGCATCGTCGTCCGCCGCGAAGTGGGCGACGCCGCTCTTGGTGGCGTGAGCGAGCGCGCCGCCGAGTTCCTCCTTGCTGACCTCCTCATGGGTCACCTGCCGAATCACATCCGGCCCGGTGATGAACATGTAGGAGCTTTCCTTGACCATCACGGTGAAATCCGTGATAGCCGGAGAATAGACCGCACCGCCGGCGCAAGGACCCATGATGGCGGAAATCTGGGGAACGACGCCGGAAGTCAGGGTATTTCGGAGAAATATGTCGGCGTATCCGGCGAGACTTGCCGCACCTTCTTGGATTCGAGCGCCCCCGGAGTCGTTGAGGCCGATCACCGGACAACCGATCTTCACCGCCTGGTCCATGACTTTGCAGATCTTCTGCGCATAGGTTTCGGAAAGTGAACCGCCGAAGACGGTGAAGTCCTGGGCGAAGAGCATCACATGGCGGCCGTTGATACGCGCGCTACCCGTGACGACACCGTCTCCTGCGATCTGCTTGTTTGCCATGCCGAAGTCGGTGCACCGATGCTTCACAAACGCATCGGTCTCTTCGAATGAACCGGGATCGACCAAGAGCTCTATGCGTTCGCGCGCAGTCAGCTTTCCGGCTTCATGCTGTTTTTCAATCCGCTGCGCTCCACCGCCCTGCGCGGCCTCCTCGAGACGTCGATGCACTTCCCTCATCCGATCCACGAGCTTCAATCTCCTCGGTTCTCACGCCCTGCGAGCCATACCGATGGTCCCCCATCCGTCACTAGACCTTCTTCCTCGAGCCGACGCATCTGCCGAAAGAGCAACGTGCGCGTGCTGCGTTTATCCGGGGGCATATCGAGCATACGAGACGCCCGCCTTACGAGTTCCGAACGCGACAGCGGCCGTCCATCCTCGAGCACATCGAGAAGCGCACCGCGAATTCGCTTTTCGCGCTCGCGATTCACGTCGGTCGATCGGTCGACTCGCGCCGCGAAACACTCGCTGTCTGCAGTGGATTCGGCTCTATCTTCCGCGCTCGACCGATCGGATCGGCCGAGCGCATGACCTTCGCCGACCCACATTTCGGGCAGCCTGGCGAGAACGAACGTCCTTTTTCGATCCTCTCGTAGCTCGAGCCGCAAATCTTACAGACATACCCTGCGATGCTCATGGGTCTCTCCGTGGTCGTCCATGGATCCTCATCTTTTCCGGCAAACCATCGCCGCTCCCGGCAAGGTGCGATGATGCCGATTTCGCAGCGTGAGAGTCGGCAGGAGCCATGCTGCCGAACGATGAGGAACTTCCGGTGCGAGACACTAGCCGGGTACCTTCTTCCAGTCCTCGAGAAAGCGCGCTAAACCGCTATCGGTAAGAGGATGTTTTAGCAATGCCTGAATGACCTTGAAGGGAATCGTACAGACGTCCGCACCAATCATCCCCGCTTCGACGACGTGCATGGGATGCCGAATGCTCGCGACGAGGATCTCGGTATCGTAACCATAGTTGTCGTAGATCGAGCGAATCTGAGTGATCAAGTGCATTCCGTCGGTTGAAATATCGTCTAGCCGACCGACGAATGGTGAGATATAGGAGGCTCCGGCTTTGGCCGCCATCAACGCCTGTAGGGGATGAAAGCAGAGCGTGACGTTCGTCTTGATTCCGTTCTCGGAGCACCACTTGATGGCTTTCAATCCCTCTTCGATGATCGGTATCTTGATGACGATGTTGTCGTGCATCGATGCGTAGTCTTGAGCTTCGCGTTTCATACCCTCGAAATCCGTCGCGGTGACCTCCGCACTGACCGGCCCGTCGACGACTTCCAAGATCTCCCCCAAGACCTCTCGAAAAACCCGACCGGTCTTCGCCACGAGCGAGGGATTGGTCGTTACGCCATCGAGCATTCCGAGTTCAGCGGCTTGTCGAATCTCGCCGACATCCGCTGTATCGATGAAAAACTTCATCACTCCACCTCCTTAGGTCCCACGTTTTCTGCGATCTCGCCGACACGCGTCAGCGATACGACACGATCTTCCGGACGCAGGCGGATGATCCTCACACCCTGGGTCGCGCGGCCTAGTCGAGAAATACGGTTGTTCTCATCCTGTTCGACCGGCGTTCTTATCACTTGTCCGTTCTTGGTTGCCACGATCACTTCATCGTTGGGCCGTACGGTAATCGCCGAAACGATGCGACCGGTCTTCTCCGAACGATTCAGATTGATCAAACCGACTCCGCCCCGGCCTTGTACGCGGTACTCCTCCACCGACGTACGCTTTCCGTAGCCGTTTTCGGTTACGGTGAGGATGTCTTCATCACCCTCGACGACCATGGCCGAAACGACTTCATCGGAATCCCGCAGATCAATGCCACGGACGCCACGAGCGGTTCTTCCCATGGCTCGAACATCTCCCACGGCGAAGCGGATGGCCTTCCCGTCTCTGGTCGCGATCAGAAGATTGTCTTCCGCCTTGACGAGATAGACGGCAATCAAGTCGTCTTCTTCGTCGAGCGTCAATGCGATGATGCCTCCCGCGCGCACATTGGCGTACGCACTCAAGGCCGTTCGCTTGACGATACCGCGCCGGGTACAAGTCACGACAAATAGATCGGACTGTTCTAGATCCCTAAGAGCAAGCATTCCTTGGATGCGCTCGTCCGGCTGAAGACCGAAGAAATTCACGATCGGCCGGCCGCGTGAAGTTCTCCCGAGTTCCGGCAGCCGGTGAACCATCAACGCGTGGACGCGCCCGCGCGAAGTAAACCACAGGCTGTGATCGTGAGTCGAAACGATACGCACGCGTTCGATGAAGTCGTCGTCACGCACCTCCATCAACTTGATGCCTTTACCGCCCCGACCTTGAGAACGATACTCTTCCAGTGACGTCCGCTTGACGTAGTCTTTGTGCGACAACGTGATGACCGTCGGTTCCTCCGGAATCATATCCAGCGTCTTGATCTCGCCTTCGTCGTCGATGATCTCGGTCCTGCGCTCGTCACCGAACTTCTCACGAAGTTCCTGGAGTTCCTCGATGATGATCTCATCGACCATCGCTGAAGAGGCCAGTACTTTGCGGTAATACTCGATCTTCGCCAACAGACCGGCCAGTTCTTCCAACAACTTGTCCCGTTCGAGCTGCGTCAACCGCTGAAGCCGCATATCCAAGATGGCCTGCGCCTGAATCGGGGAAAAATCGAAACGTGCGAGCAGACCGGCCTTCGCCTCATTCGGTGTAGCCGAGGCGCGAATCAGTTTGATCACTTCGTCGAGGTGATCGAGCGCTTTCTTGAGTCCTTCGAGGATATGCGCCCTCGCCTCGGCTTGGGCGAGTAGGTACTGTGTTCGGCGCACGACGACTTCCCGGCGATGGGAAAGGTAGTGCGCGATCATTTGCTTTAGATTGAGAACCTTTGGTCGCCCGGAAACGATGGCGAGGAAGATCGCTCCAAAAGTCGTCTGCAAGCGCGTCTGCTTATAAAGGTTGTTGATGACGACCTTCGGTATGGCGTCCTTGCGCAGTTCGATGACCGTCCGGATACCTTGGCGGTCGGATTCATCGCGGATGTCCGCGATACCATCGATGCGCTTGTCCCGCACGAGATTCGCGATTTCTTCGATCAACTGAACCTTATTGACCTGATATGGCAGTTCGCTGATGACCAGTTTGTCGCGGCTCCCCTTCTTGCCTTCTTCGAATTCGATGCGGCCGCGCATCAAGATGCGGCCGCGTCCCGTGTGATAGGCCTGCATGATGCCGACGCGGCCATGGATGATTCCTGCCGTCGGAAAATCCGGGCCTTGAACGAATTGCATCAAATCATCGATGCTGCAATCGGGGTTCTTTATCAAATAGTTCGCCGCATCGATCAACTCGGTTAAATTCTGCGGCGGAATGCGCGTGGCCATTCCCACCGCGATGCCGTCGGAACCATTGGCGAGCAGGTTGGGGAAAGTCGAGGGCAAGACCAACGGTTCGTTTTCCGTCCCGTCGTAGTTCGGTCCGAAATCAACGGTCTCTTTGTCGATATCCCGAAGCAACTGTTGAGCTAGCGGGGCCATGCGAATCTCGGTATAGCGCATGGCGGCCGGCGCATCCCCGTCGATCGAGCCGAAGTTTCCTTGACCATCGACGAGCGGATAGCGCAGGGAAAACGGCTGTGCCATACGAACGATGGTGTCATAGACCGCCTGGTCCCCGTGCGGGTGAAACTTTCCGATCACCTCGCCGACGGTCTTTGCGCTTTTTCGATAGATCTTATCCGAGGTATTCCCGGACTGATACATCGCATAGAGCGCGCGGCGATGAACGGGTTTGAGACCATCGCGTACGTCCGGAAGCGCGCGGCCGATGATCACCGACATCGCATAGTCGAGATACGAAGTTTTCAGCTCTCTTTCTATGCTGATCGGCTGTTCTTGCGCCGTGGATCCGTCATCTTTCATTGGAATCACTCATCCGTGCTTTCATGGATAGACAGGTTTTGAGAAAACTCACACATCGAGATTCTGAACATCGAGAGCATTGTCCTCGATGAAGTTTCGTCTCGGCTCGACGGAATCTCCCATCAAAACCGTAAACATCTCATCGGCTGCGATCTCATCATCGATCTTGACTTGTAGTAAGCTGCGATTGTTCTGATCCATCGTCGTTTCCCAGAGCTGATCGGGATTCATCTCACCAAGACCTTTGTAGCGCTGAATCGTCACACCCTTGCGACCGACTTCAAGCAAATGGTCGAGGACTTCCTCCCGGGATGCGAGCGTTGTCACACCGGAAGATGCGACGACCTCGATCCTTCCCCCGCTCAGTGATCTGACATGCGGATAGAGCGTCGCAAGCTGCCGGAATTCTCCCGTGCTGACGACATCTTCTCCGAGAAGATATTCGCGATGTCCCTGGTCGAGTGCGATCGCACGGATTTCCAGATCACCATGCTCTTCGTCGGTCATGATTTCGCGGATCTCATGACCTTTTTCTTTCAAGCGATCGGCAAAGGCCTGAATCTTCACCTCGTCGGAGAATTGTTCTCGCTTGTCGATCCCCTCTTCCAAGAGCGTCTCCACCGCCAACTTCGGCCATCCACGTCGCTCGAGCGCTTCGAGGTATTGCCTAAAACTCATCAACTGACCAAGAAGATTGACCAGCGCATTGCCCGACCACTCTTTGGCATCTGCATTCTCGTCGCCGTTGGCCACTCTAACGGAACGCTCTTCGGACGCCTTGCGAGTGAGGTAGTCCTCGAGTTCCGGATCATCCTGCAAGTAGAGTTCCTGCTTACCCTTTTTGACTTTGTAAAGCGGCGGCTGAGCGATATAGAGATGCCCTCTTTGGATCAACTCGCGCATTTGGCGGAAAAAGAACGTCAAGAGAAGCGTTCGTATGTGGCTCCCGTCGACGTCGGCGTCGGTCATGAGAATGACTTTGTTGTATCGCAGCTTCGATATATCCATATCGTTTTGGCCGAAGCCGCATCCGAGCGCGGTGATGATCACTCGTATTTCTTCGTGAGACAGCATCTTGTCGAAACGTGCTTTCTCCACGTTGAGAATCTTTCCCCGTAAAGGAAGAATCGCCTGATAGCGGCGTTCGCGGCCTTGCTTGGCGGAACCTCCGGCGGAATCTCCCTCGACGATGAAGAGTTCGGCTTCTTCGGGATCGCGCGTTTGACAATCTGCGAGCTTTCCGGGTAGAGATCCTGAATCCAAGACACCCTTGCGACGTGTCAGTTCCTTGGCTTTGCGTGCTGCCTCGCGAGCCCGCAGGGCCTGCACTGATTTTTCCAAGATACGCCGACCATCTCGCGGGTTTTCCTCGAGATACTGACCTAGTTTCTCGTTGACGATGGTCTCGACGATGCCGCGCACTTCACTGTTGCCTAGCTTCGTCTTCGTCTGGCCTTCAAACTGCGGATTGGGTACCTTGACGCTGATGACTGCCGTCAATCCTTCCCGCACGTCATCTCCTGAGAGCTGAACCTCGCGAAACTCCTTCGGCAACTTCGGAGCCATCTCCTGCAAGTACGAATTCACCGTGCGTGTCAACGCGCCGCGAAAACCACTCAGGTGGGTACCCCCTTCATTGGTGTTGATGCTATTGGCAAAGGTGAAGATGGATTCCTGATAGGAGTCGTTGTACTGCAGAGAAATATCTACATCTACGCCGTCTTTTTCGGCACGAATGGCAATCGGCTCGGCGTGAAGAGTCGTCCGGTTGCGATTGAGGTGCGCGACGAACTCCGAGATGCCGCCC
>JALUUK010000070.1 GCA_027021395.1 Acidobacteriota bacterium | reverse complement strand
CGCCGGTTCTCGCGCTCCCGACGCCGGGCAGGGCTACGGCAACACGACGCCTAGCGCGGATGGCGCGGGAAACAGCTACGTCGCCTTCGTCGCGCGCACGGACGATCTCTTCACCGAGGTCTTCGTCGCAGCGAGCACGGATGGCGGACACACCTACGGCACGCCGGTAGAGGTGGGCGATACGAGCAAGCCGACCTACGCGCTCGATACCTGGCCGGACCTCCAGTCCGCCTATGACGCCACCTATGGCCGTCGGGTCTATCTGACCTACGTAGCCGACAACGTCACGGCGGGAGAGCGCGAGTTGCGCTTCAACTACTCGAGCGATGGAGGCGCGAGCTGGCAAGCAAACGACCTGCTGCTCGGCAACGTTGCAGGTTACGGTTTTGGGCAGTCCATGAACTTCGCATCTCCTGCCACAGACGCCGTGGCGCTGCCGGGAGGCAAGGTCTTCGTTGCATGGAGTGATCTCAACAGTGTCTACCTCGCACGTTCCACCGACGGTGGAGCAAACTTCACGACGGCGGATATCGATCAGGACTCCAGGCCGTGGCCGCGCTTTCCGAGACTCTGCACCAGCGACGATGGTATGCGCGTCGTGGTCGTTTTTCTCTCTCTCGATTCAACCGAGTCCCGGTGGAGTGTCTACGCCGTGACCAGCGCCGACGGCGGGGGGATCTGGGATCCGCGCGCCCAGCTCAAGCCCGATTCGAGTACTTCGACAGGGTACTACCCGAACGTGGCCTGCGATTCCTCAGGCAACGCCGTGGCCGCCTGGTGGGACGATAGAACCGGTTCTCCGCAGATCTACTCTTCACGATTCGATGCCGTCTCGGGTACCTGGAGTACGGATCAGATGGTCAGCGACAATTCGGGTGCGGGGTATGCCGCTTACTACGATGGCGTGAGATTTCTCGATACCGATACGGTCGCGGTCACCTACGCGAGTGGCGACTCGGTCTCGACATGGATCGTACGCTCCACCGATGGAGGAGTGAACTGGTCGGCGCCGCTGCGTCTCGATACCGGCCCCGAAACGCCCGATCCTGCGGCCTTTTCCGGGTTCAGTCGGCTGGAGAGCGATGGCGCAGGCCGCGCCTGGGTCGCCTGGATGGATGGGTCGGCAGGCCGCGCCCTAACCGTGGTCGCGCGGCATTCTTCCGATGGCGGAGCGACGTGGGGACCGGCGATGCGGGTTGCTTCCACGACCTCACAAGGAGCACAGGTCGACTGGTCGTTTATAACGGAGTTGATGGCCGTCGATGGGGATACGGCGTTTTTCGGCTGGAGCGCGGAAGCCGAAGGAACGGTACTGACATCCTCGATGACGACCGCCTGGGATCTGTCGGATCTCGACCGCGATACGATCGATGAGGACGATGGGGACGGAAGCAGCGACGCCTGCCTCGGCGGCAACACCGCGGCCTGCGATGACAACTGTCCGGGCGTGCCCAACGCCGATCAGGCGGATGCCGACAGCGACGGCGTGGGTGATGTCTGCGACATCTGTCCGGCCGATGCCGATACCGATCAGCGCGACGGCGACGCCGATGGTCTCGGCGATGCCTGCGACGGCCCGTCGGTGATCAGCGTATTGCCGGGTGACGACGCGGTCGATGCGGCGGTCTACACCCACGTGACGGTGCGTTTTTCCGAGGCCGTCGACGCCGCCACGGTGGGCGATACGAACGGTGACGGCACGGCGGATACCTTCCGCCTCGAAAAGGACGGCGTGTTGGTTCCAGGTGTCGTCGGTGTCACCGCCGACGGCTTGCAGGCGGAGTACGACGCCGACTCCACGCTGGATCTTTCGGCGGTCTACACCGTGGTGCTGACCTCCGGCATCACCGACCTTGCGGGCGATCCGGGTACCGCCTTCGAATCTCAGTTCAGAACGGAGGCGTCGTCCGCGCCGAATACCCTCGAGCTGGCAGCCGTCGGCGAGCGTTCCGACGGCGAACAGGACAACGAAGAACTCGGGACGTCGGTCGGTCCTGCGGGCGATGTCGATGGCGACGGGCTCATGGACTGGCTGGTGGGCGCCCCCGGCTACGATCAGGACGGGACGGCCGATCGCGGGCGCGTACTGCTTTATCTCGGCTCGACGCTTGCTTCCGAGCGCACGACTCCCGACGTCATCTTCGTCGGAGCCGCTGCAGGCGATCGGCTTGGAAAGTCGGTGGCCGGTGGTGTCGATCTGAACAACGACTCCGTACCGGACCTGCTCTTCGGTGCGCCGCAGCACGACGGCACGACGGCGACCGGTGCGGGTCGCGCCTATGTGATTCATTTCAACGCGGCGGATTATCCCAATCTCGCGGATCCCGGCCTGCAGGATATCGTCGACATCGATTCGGTGGCCGATTTGGTCTATGTCGGCATCGCGATGGGAGATCGTGCCGGACACGCCGTAGCTCTTTCTCCCGACGTCAACGCCGACGGTACGGGCGATTTGCTGATCGGCGCCCCCGAAGCGGATCGCGACGGCACCATCGATCGCGGTGAGGTCTACCTGGTCTACGGTGATCCTTCGCATGCAAGCCCCGTGGATCTGTCGACGGTGGGGGGCTCGGGACCGAGCGATATCGACGGCGTGACCTATCTTGGTTCGGCAAGCGGCGATGCTCTGGGCTGGTCGGTCAGTGCCGGTGAGGACTTCAACGGGGATGGTCTTCCCGACGTGGCCTTCGGCGCGCCCTTCGTCGATGTCGACACCGTGTTGGACGCACCGCAGCTCGATGCGGGTACCGGTTACCTGGATACCGAACCCAACTCGCGCGGTATCACCGAGGTGGACGACTTCGGCACGCCCGCCGGCCGCGACGGCTTGAAGGTGCAGGGTGATCAGAGCAACCAGAACGTGGGATGGGACGTCGAACTGGTGTCGGATCACGACGGTGACGGGAATGGAGAGTTCCTGATCGGCGCACCGGGTTCGACGGTGGGCGCCAACGCCCGTGCGGGAGAGGCCTTCCTCTACTCCGGCGGCAGTCTCGACGTCGTCGGTCGCGGCGCGAAGAGCGTGGCCGATATCCGCAACCCGAGCCTCGGCCTCGGTACGGCCTATCAGGCGCTCAACGCGGGCGACGAGCTAGGTACGGCCGTGGGCGACGCGGGCGATACCAACGGTGACGGCGTGAGCGAAGTGCTTCTCGGAGCGCCGGGCGCCGATGCGCAGAACCCGACTCGCCTCGATGCCGGTGCGACCTATCTCGACATGGGCACCTCCGGAACACCCGGGCGCGGTATCACCGAAGTGGACGATCTCGGAAGCAAGCAGCCGGGCGCCGCTTACTTCGGTGAATCGGCCGGCGACCGTTCCGGATCGTCCCTCGCCGGAGTCGGTGACACCACCGGTGACGGACGAGACGACTTCGTGGCGGGTGCTCCGCAGCGTGACGGCAACGGGCTGACCGACGCCGGATCGTCCTACCTGGTCACGGAAGAACCCGATCCGGTGCCGGCCAAGGCGCCGGAGTGCGGCCCCTCCGGCTGCGATGCCACCGACCTAGGAACCGGAGCCGAACTCAACGTGGCTTCCGGTTCGCTCAACGACCCGGTGGACCTGCGGGCAGAAGGGCTCAGGCAAGCCTCCGAGCTGCCTCATCCCGTGCCCGCGGGCCGGATGCTCGTTGCTGCGGCGCGCTTTACTCCGGATCGGCAGGAATTCAATCCGCCCGAACCGGTGGCGCATCTTCCCGCAGCGATCGGAGTCGATTCTCAGCTCACCAACGGCGATGTCTTCGACATATACCGCTTCGATGGATACTCGTGGGTCGACACCGGTCGTGACGGCACGGTAGAAGACAACCCGAGCTATCCCACGCGCAAGTCCGTCGGCCTCAGCGTCGATAGCGCGCGGACCTACGCCGCCTTCTCTCCGGATCAGGACGGCGACGGCACGCGCGACGCGGTGGACGGGGATCGCGATGGCGACGGAGTGGCCAATGGCGCGGACAATTGCCCCGACACGTCCAATCCGGCGCAGCGGGATTGCGATCTCGACGGGACGGGCGACCTTTGCGATCCCGACTTCGTCGACAGCGACCTCGACGGATACGACGACGCCTGCGACAACTGTCCCTTCGACGCCAACAGCGACCAACTCGACGGAGATGGAGACGGAGAGGGCGATGTCTGCGACGC
>JALUUK010000069.1 GCA_027021395.1 Acidobacteriota bacterium | reverse complement strand
CCATGTGCGCTGCCTAGGAGCCGGGGCCGACGGCACGATCTACGCCGGGACGGCGGGTTCGGGGCTCGTGGCCAAACTCGATGGGCGCGGTGGGGCTTTCGTCATCTGGGATTCTCCACGTCCGGAGACCGTGGCTTTGGTGGTGGACGATGCTGCGCGGGTGTGGGCGGCTTTTTCGGGAGGGGCGGGGCAAGCGGAGTCCGGGGGAACGGGCGAGCCCAAGCGCAAAAAGGTCGAAGGCGACACCTCGTCGAATTCGATCACCGTGCGCGCGCGTGCCGACGACGAAGCCGAGGCGAAGTCCGGCGAAGCCAAGGGGGAAAAGCAAGAGCAGGTCAAGTTTGCCGAATCCAGCGGCGGCGGGGAGGTCGTACGGATCGACGCCGACGGTCTCGGGCGCCGCGTGTGGCGGGATGGGAAAGAAACACCGATGGATCTTGCCGGATGGAACGGCGGCGTGTTGATGGCGACGGGATCGCCCGCTCGCGTTTGGTGGTTTGATCGCGAGGGTCGCGACGGTTGGTGGGACGAGCGGGAAGATGCCGAGATGGTTTCGGCCATTCATGCCACGGATAGCCAAGTGGTGTTGGCGACCAGCAAGCCGACTTCGATCGTTCTCTACGGCCCGAAATACGAGGCCGCCGGTCGTTGGACCTCGGATGTGCTCGACGCGGGTTCGCTCGCAAGATGGGGCCGATTGCACGCAACCGTCTCGCGCGCGGATACCGAGCGCATCGAAGTTCTAGCCCGTTCGGGCAACACCTCCGAACCGGGCGAAGGCTGGAGCGAGTGGGCGACGGTAGCCGGTGCCGCCGAACCCCCCGACGGCGACGGTGGCGCGGTGGATCTTCCCCGTGCGCGTTTTTTTCAGGTGCGGATCGAAAGCCGGGACGCGGAAGCGGGACGTCCTGCGCTTCGGGGAATCGAAGCGAGCTACGCGCGCATCAATCGCGAGCCCGTGGTCAAAGAGATCGACATTCTGCCGGGCGGCGTGGCCTATCGGCCCGTTCCACCTCCTGCGGTGACCAGCGGCGAAATGCCCATCGCGACGGCCCCGCATAGTGACGCCGTCAAGCGCGCGCTCGGGCCGGCGAAGACCAATTGGCGTTCGAAGAAAGTTTTCGAATGGGGTGCGCAAACCTTGACCTGGAAGGCCGGCGATCCGGATGGTGATCGTCTCGAGTTCTCCATCGAGTACTGCCGCGACGAGGGTGCTCCATGCACGAAGTGGGTGATGCTCAAGAGCGGTTTGACGCGTACGTTCTACAGCTTCGACGCTCATACGCTCGCCGACGGACTCTATCGCTTCCGAATCACCGCAAGCGATCGGCCGGGCAACGTCTTGGGGGCGCAGCGGGAAGGCGCCATGATCTCGACGCCGCTCTTGGTCGACCATGCACCGCCATCCATCGAGCATGTCGCCGTCAAGAAGGAAAAGGGTGCTTGGAAGCTATCGCTCGAGGCGCGCGACGTGGGGGGAGGCCTTGCGCTCGCCGAGATCACCTGGGATCAAGAGCAGTGGCATGCCATCGCTCCCCACGACGGGATGATCGATTCGCATGCGGAATCGTTTTCGGCGGAGCTTCCCCTGTCCGACGTGTCCAGTGGTACGACGTTGACCGTACGCATTTCCGACCAGAGTGGGAATACGACGACACGGCAACTCCAAGTGACGCAGTGATACGAAAAGCGCTTCAGCCGCGCCGAAGATCGCTGCGGGTCGGCATGATGTCGGGGCAGCGCTCGCGTATCTCGTCGAGGAACCAGCAGGCGGGATCCGCAGTCGCCGAGCGGGAACCCCTGCCGATCTCGTCGACGATTTGCCGGCCGAGCTTTTCGGCCTGATGCCGGTAGGTCGTGAATTTTCCGCCGTAGATCGAGAATAATGCACGGTGGGCGACGCCGATCACGGTTTCACGCGAAAGGCGGCCGAGCGGCGTGTCGAGATCTTTGGCGTAATAGGGCGAATCGAAGGGGGAGTCGTAGGAGGCGGCGGTCGCCGGAACGCGATCCCGCAGCGGCATCGTGCGCACGCCGACGAAGGACTCGCGAAGGTGAAGTTTCGGATCGCGCAATGCGATCCAAGGCTCGACGGTGCGCAACAGGTACTCTGCGTCGCCGGGCGGAAGCTTCAGGTTCTCAGGAACGCCGTCGAGCAACGATTCCGTCGTGCCGAGCAGCCAACCACCGTTCCAAGGCACGAAGAGCACCACGCGGCCGTCGTCGGGGTTTTGAATGATCGAGGCGGCGGCGTCTTCGAGAGGAGCATCGGTGACGGCCTGATCGAAGAAGAGATGGCTGCCGACGTTGAGCAGGCAGCGCACGTCGGGAGTGAAACCCCATGCCAGCAGATTGGCATTGACCCAGGCTCCCGTCGCGTTGATCACGGTGCGTGCCGTCACGCATTCTTCGCCTTCTGCGGTCGCGAGCGTGCAGCGAAAACCTTTGCCGAAGGGTTCGACCGCCGTGACTTCGCACTCTTCGCGAAAGGACGCGCCGAGGCGGCGAGCCGCCTCGGCGACGATGCGCACGACGACGTCGTCCTGCATCTGTGCGTCGTAGTAGAGGAACGCACCGCGCAGGGTCGTATGGTCGAGGTCGCGGCGATAGTAGGGAGCGCGCTCGAGCGCTTCGTCTTGCTCCAGCCACCGCGAGCGGGGCAGGTCATCGCGTCGCATCAGGTCGTAGAGCGCGACACCGCTTCGCAGCATCCAGCGCGGCCGCGTGCGGTGGCGGCGGGTGCGGGGGAAATGAATCTCGGGCAATAGGAAGGGAAGGGGAGTCACGATCCCCGGCAGCAAGTGCAACAAGAGCGCGCGTTCTCGCAGAGCTTCACGCACCAAACCCCACTGCCGGATGCGTTCGAGATAGCGCAGTCCGCCATGCACCAGCTTCGTACTGCGACTCGAAGTGCCCGAGGCGAGCCGTCCTTTTTCCGCCAGCGCGACGGGGCGAAGGCCGCGCGAGGCCAGATCGTGCAGGACGCCCACACCGTGAATTCCACCGCCGATGACGAATGCATCGAGATCAAATGTCATCGGAGCGCGCTCGCGATATTCTCCGCATCCGGGCAAGCCTACCACGGTGCGGCGCCGAGCGAGGGGTGACGAGATGCAGGGTTTTCGGCGGGTGGCCTTCCAGTGGGCGATTTCCATCGTTTCGATTGCGATGCCGACGACGGCGGTGCTCGCCGCGAGCATCGATTTGCCGATTGAGCCCCAGGCGACGGCCGTCGGCGATCTCGACGGAGACGGTTCGGCAGAGATCGTGCTGTTGCTGATATGGCCGCGCTGGGCGAGCGCGTCGCGGACGACGATGAAAGAAGGGGTGATGGACCTCGAGGTGGTTCCGGCGATCAAGGAACGTCGGGAATTGCGGGTCTACCGGCTCGAGGGTTCTCGTCTGCGAGAGATCGCCGCCCCGCTTCCCGTCGGATTCGAGGTTCTCGCTCTTGCCGGAGACGCTCCGCGGGGGAATGTCGTCGTGCTGCTCGATCGAGGTCCGGCTCGGCTTCGCCTCGAAGTCGCTGCCATCGAGGAGGGTGATGAGCAACGGGAAGGCGGCGCGAAGCGCCTGCGCCTCGTCATCGACGCTCCGGCAGAGATTCAGCCCGCCATGGCGGGCGCGGAACGGATCTACAGCGGATATCCGTTGATGGCCGATCTCGATGGCGACGCTTCCGCCGAAGTGCTCGTTCCGACGAGCGAAGGTGTTTCCATTCTCGACGACGAAGGAGAGGTGATGCGCTTGGAGACGCCGTTGCGGGAAGTCCGCTCGGGAGAATCGGGGCGCTTGCTTGCCGCACTTCCACGATTCGCGGATTTCGATGGGGACGGCACGAAGGATGCACTCGAGATTTCCGGCATGAGCTACTCGTGGCGGTCGGATCGAGTGGCTTTTCGCAAAGGGCTCGGCGCGCTGCGTTTCGGCGAGGCGACGATCTGGTCCATCGATCTCCTGCTCGAGGCCACCGGCGAAGAACGGCGTGAGAATCGCGCGCGGTCGTTGTGGGATGTCTTCGACGTCGACGGTGACGGAACGCTCGAAGCGGCGGTTGCTCTCGAACGCGTGAACGCGGAATCGGTGGGAGAGCAGATGGACCTGATTCGCGGTGAAGAGATCGAAGTGACCCTGCACGCCCTAAAGTGGAATGCGAGCGTCGAAAGCGAGAGTGAG
>JALUUK010000068.1 GCA_027021395.1 Acidobacteriota bacterium | reverse complement strand
AGCCTGACTCCCAGAGGCTGGAAGGACTGTCCAAAGGCAAAGCGGCGCGTCGAGCAGCGGAAGCAGAGGCTCCACGAGATCCTCACCCGACTCGAAATGCTGCCGGCCTGAGCCTCACCGAATCCGCTGAAAGCAGGAGCCGGGACCCGCCCGCCGAACGGTTACTGAACTCCAGCTCGTGAGCGTGTTCCTCGGAATCCCCGAACGCCTCGCCAACTCCTCGTAGGTCAGGCCCTCTCGCTGTCGGACCGCCAACCACCTGAGGACCTCTTCACGCCTGCCTCGGGCTTTCGACATGTGCTCCTCCTTCGAGAAACACTCCGTCTTACCCAATGACCCCCCAGGAAAAAGATGGGCGTCGCCGAACAGTTACGATTCAAGGATGGAACCAAGGTCGCCGCGTGATTCAGCCATCCACAGCTTTTGACAATACCTCCGAAATCCGAAATGCTGCCGGCCTGAGCCTCACCGAATCCGCTGAAAGCAGGAGCCGGGACCCGCCCGCCGAACAGTTACAGAGGGGGGGCAACAGCATGCTCGCTAGCGGCAAAAACGCCAAGACCAGCATGCCGTCCAGCTCCGATGGCTAGCGGACCTGGAAGCGGTTCCAAAAGCCTCAGCCATACGTGCCACCTCGGAAGGTGTCTCAGATAGGAAGGTACGACGTATTGATGGGAATGCTTTGATCCGGGCCAGAAGGGTGCTTTACGCATGGCCAGCTCAACAATCGCTTCAACAGGAAGGTCGGCCTGCGAAACCGCGGTGAGAAAGAGGCGCTCTGCCTTGGCCTGCTTACAATCGTCAAAGCCAGGCAGAATCACTGGGCTAACGCTGCACCAAATCCGTGCTGCATCCACATATCGGCGAATTATCGCCTTCGACTCTGAGCGCCAGAGGTTCAGAAGTGGCCCATGGTCATTGCCAGCCTTATCCCTAAGGGTTGCGTTGCGTAATTGATGCTGGGCCCATTGTGCATGGACACCGTCACCGCCAAATGGCTCGGCGATGAGGAGACGTCGGATCATCCCGTCAGCGTGCTTGTGACCAATCGTTGGAATGGAGAAATAGGAAAAGCGAGGCGGGGTTCGTTCTTGCCTGTCCATATGTCCAGCGACGTAGCTCTCGGAGCCCCCTGGAAACTCGTGAGTGTCACGCTTGGCATGTCGACAAGCGAGGGACCGCAGCATAGCTGCGACCTTTGCTACACTCTCTTGCCTGAAACCGATCCCCGGGGGCAGTTCGAATACGGCGTATGGACGTGGTGGGACCGTCGTCGTACTCAGATAATGCACAGTATCGAACCGGCTCGGTTTTGTTGTGGGACGATAGCGCCGGCCATCGATACGCTGGAGGAATGAACGGTGGACTCGTTCCAGGTCCTCAAGGGAGTCTCTTGTTGGTACGCGCCAAGTTTGCATACCAGGACGGTAAGTGCTCCACGCGCGCCAGCGCTCGCCAGGCAAGGCGGCGACCTGGGTGTCAGTGAGAATCTCGCCGTTACCTACCACTTGGTCGATTCCCCAACCTAGGGAAAAGAGATGCCGCGCCTCCTGGCAAAGAGCCTCTGCCCAACGCTGGTCCTCTGAGTCGTTAGCGTTTTCGAGGGCCCACAAGAAGTGCACCGAGGCCCCGTCGCGGAGGAAATGCGGCCAAACGACCTTGCTGGTAAGCCGGTCCTGGCGATCGAACTTCTTGTCGCTCTCGTTGTTTGGCACGAACACTGTGTGGTGAGAGGAACGAAGGGCAGCCGGTGCAATGATGAGAGGTGGCTTCCTTTCCCCCAACCATCGGAACGCGTTCGCGCGAGTGTCGCTCCAGTCGTTGCCGTGACAGCCAGTCCGCGCTCCTGCTAGGAGGGCTTGGAGGAGGCGCATTGGAGAGGGAGGCCATTCCGGCTCATCGTCCCCTTTTCCGTGGAAGAGAGGATCAAGGAACGTGACGGAGATGCATAGGTGGAGGCTCATTCCTCAGTCTTCTCCATTGCCCTCTTCTTGCCCTTGGCTTGTGCTTTCGACCCCTTTGAGAGTTTTTCGATGGCTTCCGTTGTTACCGGACCCTGCTTGAGCAATTTCTTACGGTCTTTCTCATTCAGTTCCAGAACCTGACTGGCAAGCCTGTGGTTAAAATGAACAGTACGGCTCTCTCCCACCCCGAAAGACTCAGCTGCGGCCGTAGCGAACGCGAATGCTTGATCATGGGTCAGAGCGAGTTCCTCACGTGTACCGTTATGCTTCACCGACATCCATTGGGATGTATGATTCGGATCGCATACCAGCTCGCATCCTTCTCGCAGGCACGGTTCCATCGGTGCAGTGAAGCTGACCAGCGCCAGACCGAGGATGTACCGGCGAAGCCTCAAAGTTTCGTCATCACCGGCCGGGTCTGCAAGCGCACGGAGTGCCGACAGATTTAGGATCGCATCACGCCGGATCTCGCCCTGTATCTGAACCCCGCCATGGGTGTGGACAGCCGGAACATGCGCCAGCCCGAGCTCCGCTTTCGGACCCGTGGTTGTGACCTCCGCATTCCCTTCTGCGAGGATCTCCCCTGAGATAGTCGAATACTGCGCCGACCGGTGCAACTCCTTTACGTTGTACGCCCGGATGACAGATCTAACGATTCGCGGCAGCTTGGCCTGAGTTGCCCGGGAGTCCCAGGCTCCGAATACGATTGATGTGGGGGCGATTTTTGCCAATTCCTTGGCGTTGCCAATGTCCCGGTAGATCTGAAAGGCTCTGTGCAACTCCGGGCCTAGCTCCGAGAACCGGACTATGGCGTCGGCTGCACGATGCCCGGCATCGAGAATGTGGATCTCGCGATCGTCGGCCTTGATAACGACCTGGGGCACAAGGTGCTTATACTTATCGCGTTTGAAGATTGGCTCCATCCGGTTCGCCTGCGAACCAACACTGTCGATCTGACAGACATTGGAGCCGTCGTCAAAACGATCGATGTTGTAGCCCGCCTTGTTCTGCTCGATTGGATATGTCGGAGGGAAGATCACAGCATCCGGACCCTCGACCGGTACCAATCGTTGACGCATCACCAGCGCCGCCACATCACTTTCGTTCTTCAGCCAATCGTCGTGCTGTTTCTCATCGTAACCGTGGTTGTTGCTCATGGGTTTTCTCCAATCATGTTGGCCCAGCCGAATGCCTTGTATCGTTTCTGATCGTCACGGAATCTCAAGGGAAAGCGGTAGCCTACCCGACCGGGAGCCGGCACAGCACCACTGGCAACGCCAGCCGCGACAGGAACCCGCAGCGGACTCGACCAAGTCCAGTAGTCGAAGCTCCATTTGAAGGGAGCGGGGCTGGGGCGAAACCGCTGCAGGCCAATAAGGCTAAGCAGCTCGACCGCAGGATAGGCGAGGGTCTCCGCCCCAATCACGTCAAGCGAAAACCCCGCATTGAGAGGATGGGCAAATCGCCTGGCATCGAAGTAGAAGGGCTCTACTGACTTCTTGCCATCACTGGCTTTGCCGCGGTACTCCTTAGGAGCCCGCAAGACACAGTAACAATCGAATAAAGGCGTACCGTCGTCGATTAAAGGGAGAGCGTCCTGTGCGGCTCGTGCGACCTTGTGAATTTCCTGGCGTCCAGCCCAAGTCTTTGGGGTTACCTCATTGTCTGCAGTTTGCCACCAGTCGAGCAGCATATGAAAAGGATCACCCAGGCGAAGCACACCTTTTCGTGCCTTCTCACCGAGTTCTTTCCGACGGCGGTCTTTATCTTTGGAAAGCGACTGAAGCCTACCGAGCTCTCGCTTTTCCTTCTCAAGTCTTTCGCGCTCGCCACGCTCTTCCTCCGTGAGGCCAGATATGCTGCTTGTCTTCAAAGTCTTTACGAGGTGTTCAAGGTTTGCTTTCGTGTCGATGGCGCTGACGGCGAATTTACTTCTACTCGCATCGAACCAACCCTCTGCACCAGGCCAGCGCCGATGGGCCAACTCAAAGAGGCCGCAACAGGCGAAGAACTGACCCGGGTTTGTTACGTCCACATGAACACTGAATAGGGACTCCGAGATGGTCATGCTCGAACCTCCCCTATTAATGGTTCCCTACTCGACTCGGTCACTTTTTGCGAGGCGGCGATGTCGGCACACCGCAGGAGAGATTCCAACCAGGCGAGGCCCCAACGCCCGAAGCGCTCCTGCAGCCGCCCGAAGCGACGCATTGCCTCGACGGCAGCCTCTTCGTTTTCCTGAGTCGTATAGGATTGATCGAACGAACGTCGCTCGAAGTGTGGGCGTGCCCAGCCGTGATGCGCTGCGATTAGATGCAAGATTAGGTCGCGTTCAGCGTGTGATTGAAGCCTTTCGTCCAACAGAGCTTCCTGCAGCGATCCGAACTCGTGGCGGTAGCCGCCGAGAGAACGGGGGTGCAGGTACTTCGTTGACTTGGCCAGCGGCTCTGTGCCACTTGGGTTGTGCGCATAACGCTGCCACACAGGCCGGTCCTTGCCCCGATCGTGCCAGCGCGCTGCTTCAACTAAGGCGCCTTGAATCGAGTTATCCAGTCCCAGGGAGCCCGCGATTCGCGCCATATGCGTCGTAATCGCATCGGTGTGCTCCTTGAGGGTCTGTCGTGCCTTGGCAGTCTCCGGATTCTTAACCGCCGACTGCCGGGGCGGTACGGTCAACAGGATGTCGAGCGCCTCGCCTTTGTCCTCCTCGTCCTCTGACTGCTCTTTCAGGACTATCCGCTCCTGCTCGCATAACCCCTGAGGTAGGGAATCCGCCCGCTCGCCAGTGAGAAGCCGCTCATATCGCTCGCCATCGTCCGAGCGGATGTACAGCCATCGTTCGCGTGGGGTAGAACTCGCGCCATCCTCGGCGACGTCGATCTGGTTGCTCGGTCCCGTGGCTTTGGCGCTGAGCATCCCATGTGTGTCGAGTCCTCTTGCTTCAACGGGTAGAACGATCGTGCGGTAGGCAAGGTCGAAGTCTTTCGCAACGACTTTCGATAATCGCGACCAGTGCGCATCGCCCCGCTCATCGAGGAGGGCGACATGAAAGTCGATATCCTGGTTGAGGATCTTTCGATGGGCCTTAAGCAGCGCTGCCAGTGATTTTTTTACTCGGTCGGTACGATCACGAAGCTTTTCACGTACCTCGATACGACAGGCGGAGAACCAATTGCGAAGCGCCTGCTCGTCAACCTCATGTTCTTGGAGAGCAGCAAGTTCCTTCCGCCAGGCGACACAGGTTTCCGGCGTGTCATACGTCAGGCCATGCAAGTAATCCGCCACCCCCGGCTGGCCTGGCATCCCGTTGATACTCGTCAGCGACCAAGCATCAAGGACAATATCGTTGACCGGTTGTGTAGTGGGCTTTGGGGAGAACGCCGCTTCGCGTCTCAGCGGATCCAGGGCATCTAGCTGCTCCCGAAGTCCTCGCGGACTGACATCGATGCCCGCCGGTGATGCGTCGTACCACTCCTGCAGGATTGCCAACGATGCTGAAATGGCCTTGTCCAACTTAGATTCTTTTTGTGATGTCCTAACTCGCTTGCCTGGCAGCACGACATCAACGCTTGCAACGCGGTCCTTACCGCCCCGACGGTTGACACGACCTATTCTCTGAATCAGCACATCGAGCGTCACTACGTCGCAGACCATGTGGTCGGCATCCAGGTCGATACCCACTTCCCCCGCCGAGGTACTTACCAAATAGACGGTTTTCTTAACTTGTGATTCGTCGTCCAGAAGGGCACGGTAGACTAGGTTTCTCTTAACGAGTTTGTCACGTTCGTAACCGCGTATCGTTCCAGTGAGCATTGCGACCCGGCCATCAGTATTCGCCTTTCTTAGGGCCGAAGCTACTCGCTGGGCATCCTCAGGAGAACGTACATAGATTAGGACCTTCGCACAGTTTTCTTCATGAGCGCTGGCAAGGTCTGCGATCTTCTCGACGATACTACTCTGTTCCGTCGTATGAAGGTGGAGGAGTTTTCGGGCGTTGATTCGTTCCTGGACAATCTCATCTTCCTCATCTTCAGGATCCAGCTTGAATGTGCCTTCAACACTCCCACGTGAGGTTGCCGAAAGTTCGATAGTACGTATCGGCCGGGCAATTGTTGTTGTGTTGTGAAGGCTTTTACCTTCTCGTTTCTGCTCTTGCTCGAGAGTCCGAAGGAGATCGCAGAATGCCGGGGTTAGGTGCGCCTCGTCATGAATGATTAGCGCATCATGGCCGATCAGGCCGGCGTGATGGGACCGGCCATAGCGATGATCTCCGTAACCGTTGAAGAGAAGTTTGCTGCCGATCATGTCAATCGTGCCAATGATGATCGCTGGCCGACTGGGGTCGGACTTCCACTCCTCGTTGTCTGCCAACTCACCGCGTAGTGTGCTGACTGCTAGCGGATCGCCCTCGGTGGTGCAGAGACTTCGGAGAGCCGTGGCGATCTCACGGAGATCCCTGGCATTCCCGTGCCAGTCACGGAGTTCGGGCTCCAAAAGGCGACAGCGCATATCCAACACAATTTTCGTCGCCTGATCGACAACGGTGCGACGGTTGACCACGTAGACCAACCTTCGGGGCAGGACCACATTGCCGTAGCTGGCTTGCCAGCTAAGGGCCAAGAGCCAGACAACAATGATCGAGGTCTTCCCGAGTCCTGTGGGAATGTCGCACCTGGCCGGATACTGATTCTCGATGAAATGCTCGAACAACCGGCACTGCCATTTCATGGGGCGGAAGCCAGTTAAGCTCTGGAATTGTTCCGAAAACCTCTTATTCATGCGACTATCTACACTAGGCATTGGCAAGGTCGATCTGCATAACGATTCCGGCATCAGCTGCGGCGAGAATCGCCCTCAGATTCGCGAGTTTTTTGATTGCCCCGCCAGCCCTGGATGATGCCAAGAGCTTTCTTAACAACATTTCTCCATTTTTCGGGCACGTCAATTCAACGCTTTCCTCACCCTTCTGTCTCCTGGAAACCCCTGTATGGTTTGTCTTCGATCGGTGCAGTGTATCCCAGGACATCCTCAACCCATACCTCCTGGACCGTAATACGGCTGGTATCGCCAACCTCCTTGGAGATCTGGAGATTGAACTTCTCCATTCTTGCTATCCCATTGTCGCGGGCGTGAATGACATGCAAATCTATATCAAAAGTCCGCAGATACTTCACCTGTCCGATGATCAATGCCTTTCCCCCCGCAGGCACGTTCTCGAAAACGCGCAAAACCTTGTGCCAACGAGCTTCGGGAAGGCGTCCAAGGGTTTCCCAAAATACAATTTCGTCGATGTCACCCTTAAAAACGACGGCTGATTGAGTAAAAAAACCCGCGACATATGGTCGCCCATCTTAAGCGACATCTTCACGTAGGTCTTATTCCTCACCTTCCCATTCATGATACCTGTCAATGGGGCTCCACACTTTCGGTGGACACGGGGGAGCGCCAGTGTCTCCGAATACAGCCCGAGCATTCCGAATCTGCCGTAAGTCTTTGATGTTAAGGGAGTAGAAACTCATGGCGTTCCCTATGTCGTTCTAACGGTTTCACTCAGCGACGGCGATGCGCCGTCCGCTTTGCTCCAGGGGTAAGAGGAGCTTCAACAGGGCCGCGTTCTGAAGAACACGGAGCCCCCCACCTCCAAAGGATAGTATCTGCAGACTAGACCCACTTCAATGGCGCTGCGTTCTGAAGAACGCCGAAACGAACCGATCCGGTGAGATCGGATCCTAGGCCATCCCCCACTTCAATGGGGCCGTGATCTGAAGAACGCGGAACCTTTCTTCCAAAGAAAGGTTGAGGCGATGTTCGAAGAGCTTCAATGTTTCCGCGTTCTGGAGAACGCGGAAACATTCTCCGTTTTACGTTTGTATGCTGTTGTTTAGCGAACACACCCGATGCAGCGGTTGACCGAAGGTGCCGACTGTCTGGGCCAACCGTAGAAGCACCGGCCTGATCATTGGCGCTTCCGCCCTCCCGCCCGGTCGCGACGAGGACCGCCGCCGCCTCCTGTTGATCGTGTTGATCGGTCCGGCAGCGTGGGCAGTCCCGCGTCGCTCGCGAGGTCCGGCAGGGCGTGCCGCGCATCTTGCCTCTCGTTCGCTACAAACCACTTGAAGGACTCGCCGTCAGGGGCCGGCGGGCCTGGCTGTCCATCCGACGTGGCCCTGGGGTAGTGGACCGGGAGGTCGTCCTCGTGCCCGCGGCAGGCGGCCAGGAAGGCGCGGACGAACGGTACGTCGTTGAAGCCACCTTCAGCTGGAGGATAGGCCCGCATCACGCCGTTCTTGAAGGCGTTGATCGTGTCAGGGCGTGGGTCGTTCGGCGGAGCTGCCTCGTGCCACGCATCGTAGCGTGCGCGAAGCTCGTCCCCAGTGCGCACATCGAGAGACACAACCTCCAGCCGCACGCTTCCGAAGCCGAGTGGCTTGCCGCCACCGAAGCGGAAGAAGCAATCCTCCGGCAGTTCGAGGAGCCAGAGGAGCGCGCCAAGCTCGACTTCCGAGAGGTTCTGCACCTGGAGGTCGAAGCTGAACTGAGCGCCGGGCTTGACCCAGCCGAGAATCGAGCGGTTCTGATCGTCGCGCTGCTCTTTGCTGTCCTTGCGTGGGCGCCGATACTCCTGGTGATGGGCACCGCGCGGCTCCTGCGTCCGGTCCTCCATTGGGTCGTCCCAGTGGTCTTCAGGCAGGCTCCCTTGATGCGGATACACCTTGCGCCCGCGGAGCCCCTTGCCCGGAGAGTAGCCCGCGTCCTGCTTGGAAAGACGGTCGCTTTGCGCCTCGCCATTCGGCGACCCGGCAACGTAGAAGCGACCCTGCTGGGGCTTCGGTGTCGAGAGAATGGCGAGTGGCACGCCTGGAGCCGCGAACCGCTCCACCGCTTCAGTCGTGCTCGACTCGCAGCGCACGGGCCCCACGCGCAGGAGCCCTCGGGCGGCCACGCGCTCGCCCTTCGAGCGCGATCCGGTGTCCGCATCGACCTTGACCCAGCCGAAGACCCGGTCGGCGGGAGAGAGCCTGTCAATTGCAGCAGCGGGTAGGAGCGAATCGTCGAGCAGATCCCAAGCTGACGCTTCGTAGTCCACTTTTCTGAACGGCTTCTGGTTCTGCCGAAACTTCAGCTTCTGCTTATGCGACCCCGAAAAGCGACCGAAGCGCGAGTTCGTGACGGCCTCATAGGCGGAACGGAGCATGCCGCGGACGCTCGACGCCGGGATGAGCGGCTTCCCGTCCGCGTCCACGCGAAGCGGAAAGGTCTTGTGCCCGTTCGCGCTCTGTTGAGCCCGCTCCGTGTCGGGCACGAGCAGAGGCGTCTTCGACGTCATGCGAACACGGATCGATCCCGAGAAGCGGTCCGCGAGGAAGGCATCCTGATCGACGGGGCACTGATCGCCGAGGTCGGGATCACTCGTGTTCCGAGGAGGGGCAGGCACGAAGTTGTAGGGGTTGTGGAAATCGGGTCGTCGTCGACCCATGTCGCGATCCTTCCGCTCGCGGCGGTCTTGGGCGCGGCGCGGCTGGGAGCGGCCGCCACGACTCGACCGGACTCTGTCACCACGGCCACCGCTGGTATCGCGCTGCGGCTGAACGAAGGAGCCGTTGACCTCGCGGATCTTCTTCGGCTGGCCGCCGACGCGTTCGAACTCGACTTCCGAGCCTGCCAGTTCGGTGAGACGGTCAAGCACGCTTTGCGAGATCTCGCCCCGAGCGGGGTTGAACATGGCCGTGCCGATCCGAACCTGGACGCGCGGCGGCTTGCCCTTCCGCTCCGTGATGACCAGCTCGCCGCGCTCAAGCGTCATGTCTACCTCCGACCATAAGCATGACGAGGCGCGTTGCGGCGACGCGCACCGCGCCGGTCTTTGTGTCCGACTCGAAGTGGTGACGCACTAGAAGGCGGACCTGCCCTGACCGAAGCTGGTCGGCGGTGACCGCGAGAGGGAGAACCTGCTCCGCTCCGGTTCGGTCGCCAACATGCGTGAAGTCGTGATCATGCTGCGCGAACACGTGAAGGCCACGAAGAATGCGCGAGTCATCCGACGGGCCGAGCGGGTTTGAAGCGTCGCCTGGCTCAGGGCCCGGATCGCCCTCGCGAAGGACCCGGCCTCGAAAGCCGGCGTCCGTGCGCCAGATCAGGATCTCGCCCGTCTCGCCAAAGAGCCGCAACTCTTGCAGCGACTCCCGCCTGATCGGCGGCGAGACCTCGGGCGCGACCTGGTTCCCGAGATACCAGACCTTCGCACCAACATCGTAGCGCCCCCACGTCACGCCGTCGTCGCAGTGGGCGAGCGCCCAGTCGAGCCCGTTTGCCCCTTCCGGCGCGGCGGCCTCGTCCTCGCCGAGCAGCCAGGCGAGGTATCGCTGGCAGGCTGCGGAGTCCAGCGGCGACAACCGGCAACCGCCAAGGGCAGGAGATGCTTCGCTCGCAGTCATGGAGCAGGCTCCGCGTTGTCCGCCTCAGCGTCGGACGGTATCGATGCTAGGGAGGCGGCCTGGTGAAAGGCGCCGATCGCTTCGTCGATGTCGCCGCCCGCCTCGCCGTCGGGCTCCCTTCCGGGCTGGATGGTGGCCGAGCGCGGTGCGGTTCCGTTGCCCTCGTGCCACGTGACCGTGGCCGAGCCACAGAGTACGCCACGACCGACAGCGGACGTGCCACCGACCGGAACGGATCCATCCAGCAGATCCTTCAGCACGAGGAGCACCAGGCCCAGCTCGCCCTCCTTGGGGTTCCGCAGCTCCAGCCGTACGCGTGCCCTGCCGCCGACTTCCGTCTGTTCGTCGAACAGCGCGCTGTCGACGACCCCTTGGGTGAAACGATCGATAGCTACCCGGGTCTGTCGCTGCGGCTGGCTCCCTTCCACTCGCGCTTCACCGACACGAAGGCGTGAGGCACGCGGCGTCAGCTTCCCCGAGGGACGCTGACCCTCGAAGCGCGGACCGAAGAGGCGGTCGATCCACTGCACGGCGTCGTTCTTGCCGTTCCGGACCAGCTTCGCGATGCGCAGCGCTTGCGTGCGCATCACCCCTGCTAGGCTCGTTCCCGGGAAGATGGCGGCGCCGCCGCTGTGTAAGTGGGAGACGTCGGGGGCGCCAGGGTCCGTACCGGCACTCCGAACGAGGAGGTCGTGCGCGGTCCGCAGGTCCACGTCGATCACGATCCGCTCTCTGCGATCGCAGGGAAGCTCGAGCGGCCGGAGAGCTTCGGGTGCGGCCTGCTCGAGTGCGTGACGGATGCACGCCTGTTCAGGCAGGGCGGCGAAGGACAGCTCGTGGTCCGAGAGCGTCCACTCGATCCAGCCCTCAGGCGAACTGAGGTCGAAGCGCCTGGCAGCCCAGATCGCACGGACCTGGCCGAGCCCTCGCGAGCGCCTGGCACCGAAGGCACGCTGGCCGTCGGCAAACACGTCCAGCGCGGCGGCGAGTGTCTCCAGCAGCCACTTCTCATCGGGTGGTGTCGCCCCGTCTCTGCTCGTCGGCGCCGGGAGCAGCAAATCGACCCGCACCGGGAACGTCGTCCCGGCCGGGAGCACCTCGTAGTCGTACTTCTTGTGGTCCTCGGCGATGCCGGTCGCCGGAGCGATTGCCACGCCATCGCGGATCTCCACGCCTTGGCCGGGAGGCATCTCGCCAAGAGCATCGAAGACGATCAGAGGGCTCTGGGATCCGTCGTCATCATCTCGGGCACCTCCGAAGAGGGCGGCGAGTTCCGGGGGTTCGGGCTCTTCATAGCCGGCCAGCCGATCGGCGAGCGCGCTGCGGAGGGCCCCAGCGAGTGTCGTTCCTGGGAGCAAGGGCGTACCATCCCGCGCATCGCGTAGGACGGGCATGTCCACCTGTTCGCCAGCCTCCCCACCAAGGTGAAGCGCGGTTTCCAGCGTGAGGGTGCCGCAGATGACCCAGCGTGCGGTCAGACGCCGCGGCGGCATCGAATCGTTCAGTGGGTTCCTACTCATCTCGCTCCCCTCCGATTCAGGCGGGCCAGCGCGGCGAGGACCGCATCGATCAGGTGGACGCGCAAGAGTGCGGAGTGCTCGTGCAGAACGGCTTCTGCAGCCGCGTCAGAAATGAGGTGGCTCCTCGCCGCGAGACCGGTCAGCGTGGTCGGGTTTCCGGAGGCCTCGACCAGCACTTTCCAACCCGCCTCGCCCTGAACCGACTCGGCGAGCCGGCGGAGCCACCTGCGGAGCCCTTCGTTACCCACCTCGCAGCGATCCAGCTTCTCTCGCGCCCTCTGCTTGAGGGCCTGGGGGATGTCGTCGTCGCTGCACCAGGTTCGGAGGTTCGCTAGTGCCGCCCGCGCTGCCTGCTCGTCCATTGCGCGCCGGAAAAGAGTTCGAAGCCGACCAAGCAGGCTGTTGGTCGGGCGGGTTCGGGTCCGGGCGGCCAGATCGATGGCGGCGACCCGGTCCAGCTCAGCCCGCGCCGCTGCGAGCACGATCCGCCTCTCCAAGAGATCGAGCTGCTGACGATGCGGGGCAGACGGGGATCCAAGCCCATTCGACCCACCCCCTTCCGCCTGTATCTGTTCGTCGTCGCGATGCAACCGGATGGGCTGCTGGTCGTCGGAGTGTTCCAGGAACAGGACCCGACCGAATCCTTCGACTCGGCGCTCCCCGAGCCCGTCGTGCTCGATCGCTTGGAGTGTGGATACCGGGATGGCGGTCGTGGCCTTCAGGACCAGCACGGCTCCGGCCGCAACGGCCCGCACCTGGGGCACCTCCAGGCGCCACTTCTGGTTGAAGGCGCCCGCGGTCTCGAAGGTCCACCGGGTGCGCTCCACGGATGCAGCTCCGCCGAGCCGGCAATGAAGCTCCTGTCGCAGCGACGTGGGATCTATCTGCCCGGTCATGGGGTTCCGGCCGATGCACGCGGAAGCCAGGAACGCTCTGAACCATGTTCCGCGGGCAACGTCCCGTGAGATCGATCCGGAGACGTTCTCGTATTCGCGTTGGGCCTGCCCGGTGAACTCGATCTCGGCCTCACCTCCGTAGCCAGCTCGTCGGGAACGCCCGACCAGGATGGGCTCAGCGGCAAGCAAGGTCTTGATACGCCCGATGTCCGCGGCCGCCGCCGGCATGATCTGGATGACGCCCCGGAAGACCTGGCCCGGCTCGAGGTACTCGTAGGCAAAGAGCGCGCCGCGCCGCTGCTCCGAGGGATCCTTCCAAGGCCGACCCTTGACGCGATCTCGTTGCTGGTGGACTCGCGAGCCGATCGATGGCGCCGCGATGCTGCGGGTGCCGGCAGAAGCCGCTGCGGCGGCGAATGGTGCGGGCACCGAGACCAGCGCTCCTTCGGCCCAGACGCGGCCGAGGTCCTCAGCATCGATCGACGCGTCGATGTTACCGCTGAACGCGGCGAGGTCGAGCGCACGGTTCGGCTCCGCCTTCTCGCTCCTCCAGGACGACGAGACCGGCAGTGACCGCTCTGCTGCCAGCTCGGGATACGCGTGCAGGTAGCGGACATTGCCGGAGAGGATGAGGCGCTGGAACTCGTCGGAGTACTCAGCAACTCCATCTGCGATGAGGCGGGCGGCCAGGATGCCGCGAAGAGCACTGCCCGGGATGAAGGGCTGGGTGGCCGCGCTGTTCGGATCGCCGGACAGTGTCGAGACGATCGCCGGCGACTGGAGACGGAGCCTGTAGTGGAGGTAGGTCGGGGTGGCCGAGGTGCTCATGCCGTCGCCTCCGCATACTTCCGTGTCGCTTCGACGTTGCCGTCGAGCGTCACGCGGATGTGACCGCGCCCCCGGTTGCGGAGTAGCCCCCCGTGCCGGGTCGCGAGCGCGCACAGAGCCAGGAGTCGCAAATCCTCCACCGTCGGCTGGTAGCCGGCCAGCCAGGACAGGCCCGCTTCGAACACGAAGCCACGGAGCACGACGCGCGACGACCGCAGCGTGGTGATGTCAGGAGCGCCTGTCTCCCGGTCCTCGGCCGTCTGGTGACGGATGCTGGTGAAGCCGTCGAGGATGGCTCTCGGCGACAACGGATGTTCCTGTCGTTCGGCCGCCGCGCGGATCACGGCCCGGATCGGTGCCGGCAAGACCGCGTTACCGATCCTGAGCCGACACGATTCGTCCAGCGCCTGGCTCCGCCCCAGGACTCGCTCGGCCGCCTGCTCGAGTCCTGGGAAGTGGCAGGACATCGAAAGCCACGAATCCCGCAGCAAGCCGCGCATGGTCTTGCCCCCGATGAACGGCATCCCGAAACCGTCGCACTCCACCTCGGTATCAACGACTCCGGCAGTTCCCTCGCCACGGCTGAAAGTGGCATCGGAGAGCAGCTCGATGCGCAGGAACGAAGGCGAAGCGCGACCTGTCATCGGGCTGCCTCCTCTGGCACGGGTGCGTCGGCGGCGCAGTCCGCTTCGCTTGGATCGGGTTCCAGGCGAACGTGAAGGTCCAGCAGCTCGATCGCGTCGAGAAGTGGGGTCCGGCACCCGATGAAGCCTCCGGCAGCGAGCCCTGCCGGCAGTTGGACGCCATCTTCATCTTCGATCGCGTTCCAAGCCTCGACCTGGCGCTGGATGCCGTCCGAGCCATCGGGCACGAGCGAGCCGAGCCGCTTCACACGGCCGCGGCTTCCAGCCCAGCACGCGGCACCTCGGAACCCCCGTTCTGCCGTCTCCCGCGTGCGTCCCGGCCCGACGAGTTCGGTCTCCAGCCAGGCCCAGGACTGCTCGCGGCCACGGAACTCGACAAGCGGATAGGGACGCATCGTAAGGTTTTCGTCCTGGTACTCGCGCCTGCGAAGGTCCTCGATCGCCTCGGCAGGTCGCGTCGAGCCGACGTGCCAGTCGAGCCAGCACCCGGTATCGACCTGCCGCCGCTCATTCTCGTCTCGCCGCGCGCGCTTCGCCGAGGTGCAAAGGCGCTCCGCGAGGTCGCAGGCCTGATGGAACGGCGCGTGCGCCTTGACGAGCGCGGCACCGGCGCAGGCGGTCAGCGTCCTGTCGCCGCCGCCTTCGCCGAGGTGCGGGATCTGGTGTGCCTCAAACTCCCGTAGGGCCGCAGCGGCGAGGTCGAGCGTAATCCGGCCGTCGCACACGAAGGTGAGATCGTCCCCCCCAAGGAGGATAGGACGGAGCGGCAGGAATACCGTGTGCCCGGCAGTCTTGCGGATCTTGTCATCACGCGAATCCCGCAGGGGGAAGCCAAGCTCGTACGGGGTGCCGCGGACGACGCACCTCTCCTCGCCGTGGTCGTTCTCCTCCTTGACGATGCAGGACGCGACCCGCTGAACCATGGTGCGCAGGACGCGTGCGCCCAGGTCGTCGATGGCGCGCGACCACTCGTGGTACTCGACGCGGACTCTTTGGTCGTCGACCTCCTCGCCAAGGCAGTGATTGAGCCAGGCCGTGATCGCCCTGCCGACGCCGTTGCCGTCCAAGTGGACGATGCCGAGCAAACTCGTTTCGTCGCGGGACCGTCCCATCATGTCGAGCTCGAGCGGGAAGTCAGCACTCCATCCCCCAGCTCGTTCCAGCTTCTCCGGTAGGAAGCCATTCCAGCGTTCCTTGGCGCGCCTCTGAACATCGTTCCGCCGTAGCCTCTCGATGTGGCGCGAGATCGGAACATGTTCGTGCGGGTCGAGCGACGTGGCGGGCAAGCCGGTCACCGAGCAGGCGGCCGTAACGCTGAGCCCGAGTTGCGAGGCACCCGGCGACCGCTCGAGCTTGGCTCGCGCGAGATCGACCGCGAGTGCCCTGAGGCCCCACGCCAGCGAGCGGCCAACGTAGGGTCGGTGGGCGACCACGACCTCGAGCCCCGGCGCCTCGTCCTGCAACCAGCGCGTGTAACGCTGCGTCCACGTTCGTGCCTCATCGAGGCTCGCGAACTCGACGATGGCGTTCCCGCCGGCGGCGAGCAGGACGTGGTCGGCCGTCATCCCCCACTGAAGGAGCGAATCGGCCTCGCGCTTCACGACGTGGTCCACCATCCACGAGGCAGCGAGCACATCCCGAAGGCGATTCGATGCGAAGACGTAGCCTTGAATATCGAGGATGTCGATTCCGGTGACCACGGGCATGTCAGCTCTCCATCCAGGCCTTCAGCGAGTATCGGTTCGGTTGCTTACCCTCGCAGTCGGACCACGCACGGACGTCCGAGAGGCCGAAGACCCTGGTCGTGTTGCTGGCTCCCCACACATCATCCACATCAGTCTGCAGCGCCGAAACGGTCGAGTCATCGGCGAGGCAGACCAAGGCGGCGCGTGCGAGATCACCCCCGAGTTGCCGGGAACGGACGGCTACCTCGAACAGCTTCGACTTGCAGAGGTGCTTGCTGGTATCGGTCGTACAGGACACGAAATACGAACGGTGACCGCGGACCACAACGACGTCCACCTCGAGCTGGGCCTTCTTCTTCCCGCGATATGCGTTCACGCCGACTGTGATCTCTTGCGCCGACGCCAGATCCAGCTCCTGGATCTGCGCGCCCAGCCACTCTTCCAGCCACCCGCCGCCGATGAAGGCATACCACTGTCTGTACCAAGACTTCCTCTCGTTGGCGTTCTCGAGCTGAGCGAGCTGCTCACTCGTCGGAAACTCTGGTAAGCTCAGCGTCAGGCCGTGGCGGTTCGCTTGGAAGGGCTCAGACCTCGCATTGTTGGGGTTTCTGAACCCCTGAAGCCGCTCGCGCTCACAGTGGAGAGCGCGCGCCAGGGACGGATCCGCCAGCACCTTGCACAAGATCTCGCGCGCGTCGTCGGTCGTGGGAGCTGGATCCCTTGGCGCTCGCGGTCTGTGCGTGATGCCGTGTAGTGCGAGAACGGTACCGAGCTTCAGCGGGATCTCGCGGTAGTAGGAGAGAGGCTTCGAGTTCCCGTCGTCGAAGCGTAGCCGCGCCTCATGGTGCACGTCGCCCTCGTCGAGGTAGGAGGCGTCCTCCCACCGTCCCTTGCTTGAGCAGAAGGCCAGCCGCGCATGGGCCGCCATGACCTTGGTGCCACCCGTGTAGTTCAAGAGCACGTTCCGATCCCCATAGTCCGACAAGAGGGAATCGAGAACGCGTCGAACCGTCGTCGCACAGGTGGCGTCCTCCACGAACGGCTCCTCGAAGGTCACCCCCTTGCCGAGCGCACACTCCAGTCTACGTCGCAGTTGGTCCTTCGCCTCCCTCGTCTCATCGGTGTACACGAGCGCGACACGACTCGGCCGCAACGCGCAAGCCGAGAGGTAGTTCGGCAGCGGGTTCGAGCCCACCAACAGGATCAGGTCCGTCATCACCCCTCTGTTATCCGGAAGCTCCGTGCTGGGTTCGGCTTGGACTGATGGATCGTCACGTTCCTCCTCCATCTCTGCTCTGTGGCAAGAGTCGTGCGGGTTCTTCAGCCGACGCGACCTTGGGGGGGCGTCATGCCGAACGGTTTCACTCAGCGACGGCGATACGCCGTCCGCTGCAGAGATCTGTTAGATGGTATGTTCAGGATTCTCATCCTTTCGCTTTGTCGTCAGTAGCACACCACATCCAGATGCGGCGATTACAGCAACCAACTGTATGAGAAGTCTCGATATGTCTATCTTGACTCCCTGCCTCAAGCTTTTGCTTTTCCTCGCTGGTGGAGATGCAATGAAGCTATATCCAGCGGACTCTTCGCTATAAGTGCCCGTAGTTTTATAGGTGTATGTCCAAGGGGGGAACAATCCTAGGAAAACAATCATCACCATGCCAATGATGAGGATTAACCGTTGGTTTTTATTCATACTCATTCACCAATTCATTTCCCCCGTATACTTCAAAGCTAACTCTCATTTGAGATGGTCTTTGTAGGCGGGGGGATGGAGAGCGGGCTGGGAGGGTATGTGTGGTGAGCCGGGAAGAGGGGACTTTTCTGGGGGAGGCGGTGGAGAGGGTTTCATAAGGGGGCTGGATATGTTGGAAAAGGGGCAGCGGGCCAATCGAAATGGTGG
>JALUUK010000067.1 GCA_027021395.1 Acidobacteriota bacterium | reverse complement strand
TGCCATTCGAGACGACCGCGAAAACGAGGCGCTCGCTGCATTACGACAGCCAGAGATCCTCGTGCTGTCTGACCCCGTGCCTCCGGAAACGTCTCCCTCGAATTACGAGCGGTCGGTTCTTTACTCGGTGATCGACGAACGGTACTCGCGTGTGCGGGCGACTTGGTGCTCGATCAATGCGGCGGACCGGGAAGACGCAGAGGAACGGATGGGTGTGGCCGTTGTGGACCGACTCACGGACAGCGCGCTTTCGCTCGCATGCCCGTGGGAGTCCTTTCGGGCGGGAAGGAGGCTCATGCCATGATCGCCTTACGAATCCCAACGATACCGATCGCGCAACCCCGTCAACGCACCACGATCCGTACGACGCGTGACGGCAAGATCTTCACCGGCAACTACACGCCGGCGAATCACCCAGTGCGGCAGTTCAAGGCCGACGTCCGCGCTGCGGTATCCCGCGTCCTGTCGGCACCTCTCGAGGGCCCGGTCGCACTCCGCGTTGTGTTCGTGCTTCCCCGTCCCAAGCGGCTGATCTGGAAACGCCGAGAAATGCCTCGCGTACCTCACACAAGCCGGCCGGATCTGGACAACCTGGTCAAGTCGACGAAGGACGCTCTAAACGGACTCGCCTGGCGAGACGACAGCCAGGTCGTCGAGTTATCAGCCGGCAAGTGTTACGCCTCCGGTAACGAGCTGCCAGGCGTGGAAATCGCGATCGAAATTGCACACGATTGCACACTCTTAAGGGGGGAGGAGTGACCGTGCTCGACCGCACGAACCCCGACACTCACCCCGCGGGCTGCCAGTGTGCCGCGTGCACCGCGTACTGTCCGACGCCCGAGGAGATCCGAGCGAAGTGCGCGGAGACTTCGGGCGGGGTGGAACGAGGTCACCGAACGCTCACGACGAGCCGTGCCGCAGCGTCACTGGACGCCGCCGGCGTGTGTGCTATTTCGAATTCCGGAGGAGTAACGTGAGACGCTGGCGCACGAGGCTGACGCGGTCTGAGAGAGTGGTGATTCGGGGCTGGGCAACGATCACGATCGTTCGCGGCCAACTTGTCGTGGATGCGCCAGATGACACCCGAATCGACAAGACGGACGCCTCGAATGGTGACCACGCGGATGCCCGACGCTTGACAGATCGCAGACAGCCGCGACAATCGGGGTAGTCGTGGCTACCGCAGGAGCGGGCCCGGTATCGCAGGAACAGCGTCGCGTTCCGTCGTGCGCCCTCGCTCCGCCGTGACTCTCTCAGGATCTCTCGAAGCCCAATCAGCCCAGTCCTCGCCACTGGGTGGCTGCCGCCTCACTGTTCCGTCGCTTTCGCCACGCGGCAGCCGACACGTCCGCGTCCCGGAGTATTCCCCCACGCCGTGCGCAGGAGTGCCGGCGTGCTCCGGGGCCGCGGTACGCACCTCGGGAGGAGGTGTCACGTGAGTTCCGTTCTCGAGTCCCGGTGCCCGAATACCGACCACCTGTACCACTACCGCGCGCAGGTGACCCGTGTGATCGACGGTGACACGGTAGTGGCCGACCTCGATCTGGGCTGCGGAGTCTGGATCCGCGGTGAGCATCTTCGCTTGCTCGGCATCGACGCGCCGGAAGTGCGAGGCGTCAAGGACAAGGCGCCCGGCCTGGCGGCGACCGAGGCGCTGCGCGGGCTGCTCGAAGAATGCGACGGCCGGGTGATCGTGCGCACGCACCGCGACGAGCGAGGCAAGTTCGGCCGGTGCCTCGTCGAGATCTGGGATGGCCGGCCGGGGATGGCGGGGGCACCGAGTTTCAATGCGATGTTACTGCAGTTGGGGCACGTCAAGGAGCACATGACATGAGACAAGGCAAACCATTTTGGAAGTCGAAGACGATCTGGGTGAACGCACTCACCCTGCTGCTGTCAATTCTGACGGCTCTCGCCGGTAGCGACTTCGTCGACCCAAAGGTCGTTGCGATCATCACGGGGATCCTGATTCCGATTGTCAACATCCTGCTGCGATTCGTGACGAACCAACCGATCAGTTCCGAAGGGAGCGGACGGCGCTACGTCCGCATCGCCGTGTTCGGTCTCATCTGTGCAGGCTTCGCAAGCACAGCGGTCGCCGACGTACTGCTGGTCACCAAATCGGGCTACTACCTCCTGAAGACCGGAAGTGATGGAGTCCCTTACGTCGAGCAAATCGACCAGGTTATCAAGCTGGACGAACCGGAGGCCCCCGGACCAAACCCTCCTCAACCGCCGAAAGACCCGTTCGAGAAGCTCAAGAGGCTAGCGTCGAGCGAAGCGGCGAAAGTGAACGAGCCGACAACGAGGAAGGCCCTCGCCAAGGTCTACGGGATGGTGGCGGATCGTATCGAGTCCGGAGACCTCGACTATTCCCGCGCCTTCGAAGCCGTCTCCGCCGCTTCCGACGCCGTTTTAGGCGTTACTGATTCCGCCGAGAAATGGGCTCCGTGGAGAAAGGCGGTTAGTGACGAGATCGCTCGCCTCCAGCAACAAGGGAAACTCGTCGGCAAGGAGGGAACCCTCAAAGCACTCAGAGCCATCGAGTCTGGTCTCGACGTCGAGGGCCTCGGGGAGAACATCGACTGGGAGCGTCTACTCAAACTGATCGAGCTGATCTTGAAGATCCTTCTGTCCTTCAACAATGGGGGAGCCGGGTAGTGAACGAGAGAGAGATTATCCGCCTACTCTGGGAGACCGGACACTTCTGGTCCCCCCTGAATCCAGAGGGACTTTCCGTCTCAGAGGATGAACTCGACAAGCTGACCCTCACAGACGAGGTCGTGAAGAAGGCGGTAGCATCCTACCAGGACTTCCTCGCTGAGACCCTCGATGGCTTGGCGATGCGCGAACACGGCCGCGTCAGCATCCCAGACGGCGAGGTTGGTCCAGCGACTCTCGCTCTCTTTTCTGTTCCTCGGTGTGGATGCCCCGACTACCAGGACCCCCGCAAGGCAGAAGAAGCGGGTGGCAGCGGATCGTGGCCGCAAGGTTGCTACGACCGTCCGGATATCCACGAGGTCCATTACACCGTCGACAAACGAAGGATGTCGCGGTCCGAGTCGGAGTGGCTGATTGTCCGCAACATGGTCCTTGAGGCTTACGCGAAAGTCGGTGTGCTGCTCGTGGAAGTTGAGCTCGGATCGAGTTCGAATATCGACACCGAGTGGCGCGTCTTGCGTGGCAGTACGATCGGTCTCGCCGAGTTCAACAACGGGTCGTGCCGAGACAACGTCTTCTGCTACGTCGACCCTGGCTTCTGGCCGAACAACGACGACATGGCCGATCTCTGGTGCCACGAATTGGGGCACAACATGAACCTGCCTCACACACGCGGTGGGATCATGAACCCGACGTTGATCGGAGGAGGACGGTTCAACGGATGGACTGAGCGGGACCCGTCGACTCCGCGACTCCGTAGGTTCTTCGGTGGAGAGCCAATCCCCAGAAATCTCTGGTGGTGGGATGAGAAGCCGGAGCCTCCATCTCCTCCGGGGCCTCCGGCTCCACCCCCGTCTGGTATCTGGATCGACGGGTCGTTGTCCGTCAAAAACAAAGACGGGAAGTCACTCGGAGAGTTCATCGTCGTGCCCAAACCGAAGGTGTAAGCGAATCGTGGCAGAGAAAGGACTGGGGCAATGCCCGACGATCATGAGGCACGGATTGTGCGGCTGGAGGAACAGATGGTAGCCACACGACGCCAGTTGAATGAACACATCCGGGCATGCCAGGAAGTCCGAGCGGAGTACAAGAACGACTTCGACCAGTGCACGCAGCGATTGGAGAAGCGGATTTCCAACGTGTCGAATGAAGTCGTTGAACTCAAGATCGCCAGCGCGAAGATGACAACCATTGCGGCAGGCGTGATTCTCGTCGTGACTCCAGTTATTCAGTTTGTCATTCAGAAGTTCTTTGGAAAGTGAGGTATGTGATGAAACGGTTTGCTTTGGTTCTCGCTCTCTGTGTGTGCTCGTTCGGAGCTACTCCTGCGGAAGCCGGGCCGCTCTGTCGAGCCCTGCGCGGCATTGGTCGGGGAGTGGCGCGAGTCGTGCGAGCACGGCCGGTACGCAGAGCCTTGCGCGTCCGACCGGTCCGCCGTGCCGTGCGAGCCGTCGGCTGCGGGGCCTCTAGCTGCCGCACGTGAGGAAGGTGACGTAACCGCAGTTGGCGGCGTCAGCGAGGATATTGCCAGAAATCTCAGGAAAGGATCGCCACAATGCCGATCGCCGACGTTGAAGCGGTACGGTTCGCCAACGAAGAGCTCCGCCCCGCTGCAGACAAACTCGCGCAGCTCTATTACCTCGCAAAAGCCGTCCGCGATCAGTGGTTTGCGCGCGGGATGGCAGCGCGGTTTCCGAATACCAGCGACGTCGTCGAAGATGGCTCAGCCAACGACGGCAGACCGCGAATTACCGGTGCCGATGTCAACAACCTCATCACGCGTCTGGACGAGATCGTCACTAGCTTCGAGGCAGGCTCGAATGCCAAACTGAATACCATCCTGAAGGTCGCAGTCAACCCCATGCGAAACACTCCGTGACGAATAGATGACACTCGCGTCCACTGTAGTCTGGGAAGTCCGCACGACGGGCGACGACACCAACGGCGGCGGGTTCAACTCGGCGTCGTCGGGGACGGACTACAGCCAGCAGAATACGCCCGTCCTCACGGTCACTGACGCAGCTACGTCAGGCGTTGGAAGCACGACGTTGACGAGCGCTACCGGAGGATTTACGGCTGCGATGGTCGGGAACGTCGTGCATCTTTACAGCGGAACGAACCTGACCGAAGGCTGGTACGAGATCACTGGCTATACGGATGGCAACACCGTTACGCTAGACCGGGCTCCTGACGATGGCGCGGGCGGCGTCAGCGGAGCGACTTGCAAGGTGGGTGGGGCACTCGGGAGCCCTGGGGGGCTGGGGGCGGCATTGGCGAACGCTGCCGTGAGTGGACACATAGCGTGGATTGCCGGAGGTACGTACACACTTACGACAACG
>JALUUK010000066.1 GCA_027021395.1 Acidobacteriota bacterium | reverse complement strand
CAATACAAGCGGTGGCCCTATAGCGACTCCTGCTTCAATCGCGTTGCGACTTGAAGGATACAACACAACGAGAGGGGATCGTGGTTCACCGCCTGTGATTTCCGCCGGAACGATAACGTCTGTCACTCTCGTAAAGATGGGAGGAGAGAGATACAGAAATCCCGGATTCTGTGTCAATTTAGCGGCTGATGGGAATAATCAGTCAGGCGTGTACGGATTCGATATAACGTCTGCCAACCCATCAGTGTGCTTTTTTCTGTGTGAAGCGTATAACTGCGTAGTTGGGTTTCCCCGACAACGATACGCAATCACTCGTGTGCGATGCAAAGCATACAATAACAGTTCATACGGGTTTGCGGCTTGTTCAAACTTATTTTGCGAGGCATACAATAACGGTAGCGACGGTTTCTACGGGGGGAGCGACGATCAGGCCGTCCAATGGCACCATTGTCTCGCTAGGAATAACGGTGGGGACGGATTCAATGAGGGTAACGCCTATAGGATCGTGATTTCTAGTTGCACAGCTTACGCCAACAGTGGTAATGGATTTAGTTGTGCTGGTCGTGACATGCTGAAAGTAATGAATTGCCTAGCAGTGAATAACGCAGGATATGGATACGCTGACACAGCCGGAATGACACTTATCAACTGCGCAGGCTACAACAATACGTCAGGCAACGTGCAATCTGGGAATTACTGGAACGACGGGTTCATAACACTCACCGGCGACCCCTTCATCGACGCCGCCAACGGCGACTTCCGCCTCAACAACACGGCCGGTGCGGGTGCGGTGCTGCGTGGTGCAGGGCTGGGAGTGTACGGCCAAACGGACAATCAGGATGTCGGGGCGGTGCAGCACAGTGATCCGGCTGGAGGGGGTGGCGGCACGACCGTGATCACGCAACGTCGCCGAGTATTCCTAGGCGCCGACTTCCGCAAATCCCTACGACCTGTCATCGCTGCCGGCGGCGCGCCGCCCGTCACCGAGTACGTGCCTATCCCATGCGTTCTGCGACGACTGATCGTTCAGCAGCACTACCGCCGGCGTCCCGGAACCGTAGTATCCACCACGACGCCGAGCCAAACACAGATCGTTCCAGTGCGAACCCGGGGCAGGACCCATGAGCGCCGCACACAAGGCCGTACCCGAGCTGTGATCGTCCCGACCATCAGCACGCAGCTGGTCCCGACACCTGTCATCCACAGACGCCGGCATATCGTTCGGCAGCAGTACGCCATGACTCGCCGCGCGGTGAGTCATCAGCATTCCACGACCGTTAACCAGACCGTCGTCGTTTCGTCCCCCAGGAAAGTGAGGTAACCAATGAGAGGCGTTTACACAGCAGAGATCGAAATCGCGTCTGTGAGCGCAGCCAAAACGCTGCTGTTGCTCGAGGCGCCGGCCGACGGCGTCTTGGAGATTCTGTCGGCGAACGTCACCAACATGAACAACGACTCGAACGAGCAGCTCGAAGCAGGCCTCTTCGAGGTGACGACCAAAGGGACACCGGCCGGCACCTCCGTCACGCCGACCAAGCACGAGCCCGGAGACCAGGCGAGTTCGGCCACGGCCACTGGTGACCTCACGGCCGAGCCCAGCGCGTACGACACCAAAGCCATCGACCGCCAGGGGTTCAGCAATCTCGCCGGCTATCGCTACGACCCAATTCCTGAGGAGCGCCCGGTTGTCAAACCTGGCGGACTCGTCGGTCTTCGGCTGTTGGCGGCACCCGCCACGGCTGCGAAGATGACCGCGCAGATTGTCTACCGCCAGATTGGTTGAGCGAGGTGATGCGTGCGGCTCGCCTATGGACCGCTGTCGTACTATCGACTGGGTGCGGCCTGGCCGCGGCTCAAACTGCGCGAGCCGTGGCCAGCCCGTGTACGCTACCGCGCAATCGGCTACGGCACCACGCCGCCGACCGCACCGCAAGTACATGCCGACGCCTCGATTGCTGTCGCACTGTTGACGACCGCCCAAACCACAGTCAGCGACACCACACAGGCAGATCTTTCTGTCGCGGAGACAACCACCACAACACTGACGGTTGACCCATGATCTGGACCAGACAAACTACGACCTACGACGTCGGCGACAAACCACGGGTAACCTGCACATTTACGGACGTCGACACGTCCTCCAAGGTGGACCCCGGCAAGGTCTACTGTGAAGTGACGAAACCAGACGGTACCAAGAGCACCTACGAGTATGGGGTCGGAACCGAAATAGTCAGGGACTCGACTGGCGTCTACCACATCGACATCTACCTCGATCAAGCTGGACGATGGAACGTGCGATGGTATTCCACACAGTCTGCGGAGGCCGCAGCGGTTCACCACCTGATCGCCATGCAGTAGAGACCACATGGGCCGTACAAAGACACAACGCCGGACAACGCGCAACAAGCAGCTCGCTTTCCTCAAGGCCTACCGCTCAAGCGGAAGTGTGTCGCTGGCGGCGCAAGAAGCGAAGATCGCCCGGCGCACGCACTACAACTGGCTGGAGTCCGATTCGCGGTATCGCAAAGACTTCGAGGAGGCGCAGTCCGAGTACATCGAAACACTGGAGCGCGAAGTCGACCGCCGTGCCTTCGAAGGGGTCGACACGCCTGTGTTTTACCAAGGCATGCAGGTGGCTACAGTCAAGCGGTACTCGGACCGTTTGGCGATGTTCCGGCTCAGAGCCCTGGCCCCGGAGAAGTACGTCGAACGCAGCCAGGTCGATGTGAGCGCCGAGGTGCAACACTCGGGGCAAGTGACGTTGTACCTGCCAGACAATGGACGGGATGATCGCGGCAGCTGAACAACTCGACATGAGGCCGCATGCGGGACCGCAGGAGCAGTTTCTCGCTTCGACGGCCGACATCGCAATCTACGGCGGTGCTGCCGGCGGCGGAAAGACCTATGCACTGCTGCTGGAACCGTTGCGGCACGTGGCAAACGGTGAGTTCGCCGCCGTGATCTTCCGAAAGACCTACCCGCAAATCGCCAGCCCAGGCGGATTGAAGGACGAGTCCACGAAGATTTACCCGATGTTCGGTGGCGAGTTGAATGAGACGGCAATGCGATGGCGGTTTCCTTCTGGTGCCATCGTCCAATTCAGCCACATGCAGCACGAGAAAGACAAGTTCGCATGGCAGGGCGCCCAGATCCCGCTCATCGGTTTCGATGAGCTGACGCACTTCAGCGAGTCCCAGTTCTTCTACATGCTCAGCCGAAACCGCTCGCTCTGTGGTGTCCGGCCATACGTGCGAGCAACCTGCAACCCGGACGCCGGCTCATGGGTCGCCCGGTTCATCGAGTGGTGGATCGATCCTGCGAGCGGATATCCCATCCCGGAGCGCGCAGGACGGCTCAGATGGTTCGTTCGGCTGGGGGACGAGATCCTCTGGGACGACGATCCGACTCGCCTTGAGGAAAAGCACGGCGTCGAGGCCAAGTCGGTGGCGTTCATCCCCGCGAAGCTCGAGGACAACCCGACACTGATGCGGGAAGACCCTGGCTATCGGGCCAATCTGTTGGCCCTTCCACGAGTGGAGCGCGAACGGTTGCTCGGAGGCAACTGGAAGGTCAGCGAGGATGCGGTGATCGACACCGGATGGTTCCGCACCTTCGAGAGGGTCGAGGAAGGTTATCAGGTGCTCGTAGGCGGAACCGTGCACGTCGTGCCGATCGGCGCTTGCCGCCGGTTCGCCACGATTGACACGGCCGGCACGAGTCGCGACAAGGCGGCGGAATCGCGCGGCAAGCCTCCATCCTGGTCCGTCGCTGCCATCTGGGACTGGTGGCCGCAACACGATCTGTTGTTCTTGCTGCACGTGTGGCGAGCGCGCGTTGGCTGGAATGAGCTGAAGGCGCGGATCCCAGCCGTTCTCACGCAGTGGAACTGCCGTCGTGGCTACGTCGAGAATGCACACAACGGCCAAGCTCTCAAAGCAGAGATGCGAGGGTTCCAGATCGATCTCGTGGGCCCCAAGATAGCCGGTATGTCAGAAGGACAACGCGACGCGAAACTCGAGCGTGCCATTGCGTCCGGCGTTCTCGCGCGCATCGAAGACGGAATGCTATTCCTTCCAGAGGAGGAGTCCGACTGGAAAGCGGAATACCTACGAGAGTGGAGCGCCTGGACGGGCCTTCCGGACGAGACGAATGACCAGATTGACGTATCCAGTTACGCGTCCTACGTAGTGCGCCGTCGGGCGAGCTCATGGGGCGGAGTGGTTGCAGCAGGAGGATTGACGAGACGATGACGACGGAATCGCAAAAACGTAACAGCGCGAGGCGAAGCAAGGCAGAACAGAACGACCTGATGACGCTTACGGACGTCGCGAAGCAACTGGGGCGGAGCCCTCAGACGATCGCACGGTGGATCAATGACGGGCTGCTCTCAGCCATTCGGCTGCCGAGCGGTCTCCGAGTCGTTCGGCGCAGCGAAGTGAACAAATTCCTCAAGGGGTCCGCTCTCGACGCACAGGTGGAGTAAGCCATGGCGACAGTACGATGGACAGGCCGCGCACAAGCGATCTCGCAAGTCGAAACGATCACCATTGGCGGAACGATCGCCGTCGGTGACACGTTTTCCGTGACGATCAACAAGAAGACGGTCACGTACACAGCGGCGGCTGCCACGATCGCAGACGTGACCGCGGGCCTCGTGAAGGCGATGAGCGACAAGTCGGCACCGGCCGAGTTCCGTGAGATCACGTGGTCGGATCAGAGTCCGGATGTCGTCGGAACCGGCCCGGCCGGTGTGCCCTTCACCTGCACCGTCTCCAAGAACTCCGCTGCGGGCACCATCTCACGAACCACGACGACTGCGGCTACCGGACCGAATCACTGGGACAATGCCGACAACTGGGACTCGGGATCTGTCCCAGCAGCTCTCGACGACGTGTATATCGACGGCACGAGTACATCGATCCTGTATGGGCTCAATCAATCCGGAGTGGGGCTCTCGTCGTTGACAATCGGAGCGAATTTCACCGGCACAGTGGGACTCCCCAAGGACAATCCAGCCGGCTACGTGGAGTACCGCGACCAGTATCTCCAGATTGGCGCCAGCACCGTCAAGATCGGAACCGGCGAGGGATCCGGATCGGGACGCATCAAGATAGACCTGGGTTCGACTGCCGCGTCGGTAAGTGTCTGGAAGGCGGGAGCCGCACTGGACAGCGGTCTTCCCGCCGTCATCATCCTCGGCAGCAACCTTTCCACCTTCGAGGTAGTGGATGGATCCGCCGGCCTGGCCGTGTTCGGTGGCGACACCGGCACAGCGACGACAGTGCTAGTGGGAGCGAACGGCAGCATGCACTTGGGCGAAGGAGCGTCAGTGCAGACAGTGACCACGTCGGGCCAGGCGACCATCGAGTGCAACGTGACGACGCTCACCGTAGACGATGGCACCTGCACCGTACGTGGTGACGCGACTGTGGCAGCGCTGATCGTGAACGGAGGAACCTGCCAATATGAGAGTTCTGGCACGATCAATTCAATGACGGTGTCGGGATCCGTGGACTTCTCGGGAGACATGAGTCCCCGGACGGTAACCGACACGACTCTCAAACGCGGCGGACGCATCCTCGATCCCTATCGTTCGGTCACCTTCACCAACGGCATTCAGCTCGACGGCAGCGTCAATGACGTGACGGCAGCATAGAAATCACTTCCAAAACTTCCAAAACTTCCAAAACTTCCGCAAAATTCTCGGCTGCCGTTGACGGACTGGAAATCGGCCATACCTTGCGGGTATGAGCCGATTCACGAAGACCATCTTGAAGACGGGTACCTACCATTCGCCCGATGGCGTCGTCGAGGTCACGCCGGAGCGATTGAAGCACTGGCAGACCCAGTTCAAGGCGATGCAGCAGGCCAAGCAAGTGATCCCGGTCGGATGGGATCACGCGGATGACGAGTCGGCGCTGCAGCCCATCTCCCTATCGAGCTACAAGAAGAAGCGGTCTGCCCGGGACACGATCGGTCGCCTGGTCGACTTCGCTGTCAAGGAGGACGGTTCGGCCGAAATCACTCTCGACATTCGCGATCCGCGAGCGCGGGAACAGGCTGAGCGAAACAACGTCTACGTCTCTCCGGTGATCTTCGATTCGTGGAAAGACGGACACGGCAACGAGTACCGCGACGTTATCACACACGTCGATTTCGTGAATCATCCGGTAGACCATTCACAGGGCCCGTTCGAGCCGGCCGGAGGGGGTCGGGTAGCGTGTGCCCTCCGCATGGGATTGTCCAAACCTTACCGCATGGCGGAGACTCCGATGGACGACAATGGCAAGAAGGATGACAAAGGCACGAAGACTGCCGACACGAAGCTCAAGGACGTGCTCGAAGCCCTCGAAAAGATGGATATCGTCCTCAGCGATGATACCAACGAAGAGAACTTTCTCGAGCACCTGCATCAAGCCCTGCTGACGGCAGCCGCTCATCGAGGTGAAGACCAAGACGACGAACCGGTGACCGTCGCCTCGGATGATGCGGGGTATGCCACGATGAGCCTCGAGGCGAAGGCAGCATTCGCGTTTGCCGAACGGACGCATCGCGAAGCGATCAAGAACCGGCTGGATGCGCTCCTCAAGACAGGACGTTGCACGCCCAAAGAGCACAAGGAGAAGGCAAGCGGCATCGGCTCCGTCAAGCTCAGCCTCGATGCAAAGGGGCAACCCGCTCCCAGTCGCCTGGAGGAGTGGATCACGTCTCGAGAAGAGCTGCCCGAGGGGGCGTGCTGGGATCCCGCTCGGCGCACCAAGATGTCCCAGGTGGTCGATCCTCCGGCGCGGTTCTCTCTCGAACCCGAGATCACGGACGAAGAGGCCGAGCGAATCGCCAAACAAGTGAACGGCCTGCAATAGTGGGGCCACGTATACAACCCATCGACACCACAAGGAGTTCTAGGCCATGACGTCCCTCGGAGGATTCGGTGTTCCCGGAGTCGGTGCTCTCGACCAGACGTACGAGCAAGAGGTGCTCTGGGGCGGCGACAACGGCAAAGGACTGGCTCTGTTCAAGAACGCGGTCATCGATGGCGCGGCTCGAGACGCCGGCAATACGCCGACGACCGTGCTGCGGCCCGGCCTATTGCTCGGCAAGGTCACTGCCACCGGCAAGTTGAAACAGTGGGACAATGCCGCGGTGGATGGAACGGAGACCGTCTACGGCGTGCTGCTGGAACAGCTACGGATGACCGACGAAGACGGCAACAACGTCGATCGAGTCGTCCGTGTACTTGTATGGGGACCGATCAAGGTCGGTGCCCTGCTCATCCAGGGGGCGGCGTTCAAGGGGCATGCTGACGAATCGGCAGCCCGTACGGAGCTCAAAGCCAAGAACTTCATGTTGGACGACGAGTACTGATCACTCGGACGGAAGACTGCGCCATTCGGACATAGCACTTACGGAGATCAACAATGGCGGCCATTCACACGATCCTTCAGCCGCAAGTCTTGACAAAGGTCATCTCGCAACAGGTGGCCTCGACGAGCTGGCTTCTCAACTTCATGGGCATGCAGCCTGGCGGCAAGAACGAAGCCTACTTCGGCCACGGTCGTGAAGGCGCTTACCACGTCTACAACAACGTGCGAACGATCGGCGTCGGGCGGGCCCCCGGAACTGCGGCGGGCCGGGTGAAGAGGCAACCGGTGGGCCGAGTGCCGTTCGTCTATCCGCGCATGCACGAGCAAATCAGCCTCCTCGCAGAAGAGATTCACAACATCGGTCGGATCGACAATCCCGCCGTGCGAGATGAAGCGGGCGCTCGGTACATCCGGATGCAAACCCGTTCGATCTCGCAGCGTGCGGCCAACTGGCGAACCGCCATGGTCGTCGGCATGCTGCGGGACTCGCTCTACGTCCACCAAGACGGCGATGACTGGTACTTCGACTACAGTGCGACCAACGCCCTGTACCAGATCAAGTTCAACATGCCGTCGGGCAACAAGGCAAAGTTGAACATGCTCGGGGCGGGCGACATCATCAGCGCGTCGTGGGCGACCAATACGACGAACATCCCCGACCACATCGGCAAGATCAACGCGGCATTCCAGCAGCTCAACGGCGGCCAGCTCACCGACGTCATCTGCAACTGGTCCGTCTGGAGCGCGGTGATCTCCAACAACTATGTGGCCGACGTCCACGGTTCCTCCTCGCCCCCGTTTCGCGTGTTCGAGAAGCAGATGGGCACAGGGCCCGACGGTCGTCCCCTCAACATCCATGTCGGCAGCCTGACGGTCCTGCCGGGCGTCACGTGGTGGATTACGGACGAGGGCCTCGAGCTTGGGGCCCCTGGTTCGGAGACGTTCCAGAAACACGTCCCCGACAACTACGCGATCTTCCTGCAATCGCCCGACACTCCGGACCTTTACACGATGTACCTCGGGTCCGAACCGATCGCCGAGTACGACGGCGGACCGGAGACCGTGCGTGTCGGACTGTCGAGTTGGTCGAAGAAGTCCAGCAATCCCACGGCCACCGAGGTGTTCGCTCTGGACAACGCTCTGGCCGTGAACCACGTACCGAGCGCTGTTGCCTATGGGAACGTGATCTTCTGATTATCGTCTCGCGCCAAGGGCCGACCGGACGAAATGGCCGGCCGGCCTTTTTTTGTGGAAGTCATTCACGATGCCGCTGCTGTCGACAACCTACTGCTCTGTCGCCGACGTCCAGCGCTTGTTCTCGAGCGCCGGCGTCACGGACTATGCCGACCACGACGACGATGGCGTGGCGGATACGGACGTCGTGGAGGACTGCATCAATCAGGCGACCGAGGAAATCGACGCCTACGCCCGGCAGCGTTATGAGCAGGCCAAGCTGAGTACCAGCACTCTGATCAACCGATGGTGCACCGTGCTCGCCGTCTACTTCCTGTGCATGCGTCGCGGTAACACCGTGCCGCAGTCCATTGCCGCTGAGACCGAACGTATCCTCGATCCGGATGACGGCCTTTTGGTGCGACTGTCCAGGGGGCGCTATCAGCTCCCGGGCGTGCCGCTTCGAGAGGATCTGCGCCCCTCGTGGAGCAATCTGACGATCGATCGTCGGTATCCGCGATCGAAGACTCGAGTGGTGCGAACCAACAGCAGCGATTCGCCGACGAAACTCACACGCGACTTCGAAGAAGCCTATCCGAGCTATGAGTAATCGGGTCTACTTTCGCGGATCCCGGGAGGATGCCAAGCGCATCGTCGCTCGCCTCGCGCTCGCGCTCGTCGGAAAAGACGCGGCGGAGGCACAGGTTGCGCGGAGTGTGTTCCTGGCTGTTGGCGTTGCGGCCCTCTCCGACATCAAGGCCGACTTCGTTCGCAAGGCGCGCGGCGGCACCGGAGAAGACGGCGTCAAGTGGAAGCCATTGAAGAAGGAGACCGTGGCCTATTCACGGCGGTTCGGACCTGGAGAGAAAGCGAGGCTAAAACGGGCGGCCGGACTCGGATCAGGTCACCGG
>JALUUK010000065.1 GCA_027021395.1 Acidobacteriota bacterium | reverse complement strand
TTGCACCAGGCGGCAAGCCGGGGTTGCTCAGCGCTCAACAGCTCAAGCAGTGGAAAGCCATTTATGCGTCGGCGCTCAAGCGTCTGATGGCCTCGATGGATGAAGCCGCGGCCAAGCGCCGGGCCGCTCAGATCGCCTGGGCCGTGATGAAGAAGCGCGGTGCCAAGACGATGCTGGAGGTCTTCGGCAATCGGCCTGTCGAAGTCCTCAGGGACACGGGCATCCTGATGAACAGTCTATCGCCGGGGGTATGGACCGAAGGCGGCTACAGGAAGCCTTCGCAGCCCGGCGGAAGCGAGCAAGTATTCGATCTTGCTGCGAACGGAGTGACCGTCGGAACGAACGTCCCGTACGCAGAGGCGCACCAGAACGGTGATCCTTCTCGGGGAATTCCCGCGCGACCGTTTCTGCCTCGGGGCGACGCACCGGAAGTGTGGAAGCAGCGGTGGCTCGATGTCGCGGCCGCCGCGGTCGCACAGGGACTGAAGAGACTATTGGGGGCGGCATGATCCCAAGTGCGGAAGACAAATTGCTGATCGCCGTCCGCGACCGCCTGCGTTCGCAGTTGTCGCTGCAGGACCGGCACTGCCAGATCGAATACGACGAAGTGTTCCCTGCGACGAGCGGTGACCGGTTCCTTGTGGTTTCGCCGGGTGGAGTCACTCCCGATCGCCGGCATCTCACAAGCGGCGGTGTCAACGCCCTGGTCTATTCCGTCGACGTCACCGCAGTGCGGCGTCTTGGCCGCGTCCCCAGAGATCAACGACGCGACGTGTTCGCGTTCAACCTCAACAGCCTGAACGACCTGCTGGGAAAGGTCTACAACGCCATCGACTGGGTCTACGATGTCACCGCGGCTGCCAACGCCGCGATGAGCCTCTCGAGCGACGGGTTCGTTCATCCCCTCGTGTTCAACGGCGTCGACGCCAAACCCCGCACAATTGCGTCTCCGGACTTCGCATCTACTGGAGAAGGAGACGTCGCGTTGGCACGCACGATCCGATTCTCGAATGCCCTCTTTGTCACGAGCAAGTGAGTCCGATGTCTAAGATCATCATTCCCGGCGACCGAACGACGAAGCAGCCCGCTCGAGGGTACTGCCTCAATCCCGAGTGTCGTGAGACGAGCGACGCGTCACGTTTCGAGTTCGACGTGACGAACGGAGAGGTCGTCTGTCCGAAGTGCGGCGCGGATGAGGCCCCGACAGTAGGATTGTTGGTCCTCATCCACTTGCTTGTGCCTGACAAGAACGGACCGATCAAGGGAATGAACGGTCGCTATCGTCTGGCGTGCGATTCGAAACGGGCGTATCTCGCCACAGGAACCAACCAAGAGGCAGCTACCGGGGACGTCCGGCACGCGAACTGTCCTGGGTGTCTGGCGGCAGTGGCTGGTCAAGTCAAGAAGCAGATTCAGAAAGCGAAGGCTCTGTCATGAGTTTCATTGCAGGCAGGTACACGGCGACCTACAACGGCTTATCCCTCGGTGTGACCAAGGAGGGATTCCGCCTGAGCCATGAAATCTTCAAGAGGCTCATCACGGGCGATTACTTGGCCGAGACACCGCAAGACGCCGTCTATCGCGGTGCTGGCGTCCAGATCGCCTACACGTTGCTGGAGTACAACGCACCGGCAGCAGGCCTGGCTCTATGGCCGTATGGCTCGAACTTTCTCGAGCTCGGAGTGATTGGACGGCTCGATGTGGGGTCGAGTTTGGCGAAATCGCTCGTGTTGACAGCTCTGTCTGGCACGCCGGCGGCGTCGACTCCAGCCACCATTACCTTCCCGTTGGCGATCTTGGCCGAGAATTTCCCCGTGGAACTGCTATTCGCGCCGGATCTGCGCGAAGTCCCGATCCGCCAGCGGATCTATCCGGACGTGACGACGCCGGGTAGCGAGAAATTCGGAACCGTCACGTGATGCCACATGGCCAAGACCGCGCTCGAAATTGTTCTCGTAGACGATGGGTCCCCAGCAGCGAGCCGCCAGCCCGGACCGCCTGTGGACACACCGCGCGTTTCCGCTGCGTCACGTGGAACACCGGCAGCGAATGAGAAATCAGAAACTCTCGCAGCAGCGCCGGCGACCTCGCCGTCCGAAGCTCGTTCCGAAAATCCCATCGCTCGGCAGGCCGGACAAGTGGCCAGTGCTCTGGAGGCAGTAGAAGAGGCGAGCCTCCCTCTATCCTCTGCTTTCAGTGAGCTCACAACCAAAGTCGAGCGGCTTTCTGACACTCTCGATCACAGTGACACAGAAGGGTCCGAAGCAGGCCGTCGCCGCGGGGAAGAACGACCGCGCCCCGACAGTCGCTCGGAGGTGCGACCATCTGGGCGACGAGTGACACACCGGGACAGGCGCCCTGTGTCGGTTCGAACGCCCCGTGCATCCTCCGCTGCACCGACAGTGGGCAGGCAGGCCAGTACTATTGCAGCGCGCATCGCCGGATCCAATCGGATCTCCCAGGCGGGAGCACAAGCAGCAGGACGATTGGCGACATTATCGGAGCAGGCCGCCGGCACGTCGGCGGCGCTGTCGTCCGTTGCGGCTGCAGGAGCTGCAGTAGCTGCGGCCCTAGCTGGCGTGGTGGTGGTTGCGGCCGCAGTCGTCGTCGCCATCAAGAAGATGCACGGGGCGTTAGCAGAAGCTTCGGATCGTTTGCAGGACCTGTCTCCGGAGGTTGCAGCCGCCCAAGCAGCGCGAGAAGTTCAGCAGATCCGGGACGAAATGAAGCAAGCCCAGGAGCTTGGAGCACAGCTGGCGGAGTTCGAGCGAGCTCGTGCGAGGATTGATTCCGACATCAAACGAATCCAGACCGCGGCACTCGAGGCGCTCTTGGAAATCTGGACTCTTCTGGGGCCAAGCGTGGAAGAAGTCATCAAATTGCTGTCCATCATCGCGGATAACATAAAGGGAATTGCGAGGGGCGTATTCGAAGGGGCTATGGCTGCTGTCGTAGGGTCAGCAGTTCTGCAATGGATGAAGAAACAGGAACAAGAGCGAGAAGCGGCGGGGGATGATGCCTTCGTCGATGATCCCTTCTTAAAGCAGTGGCTTGGGGAACTACCTCCAGCAGACGGAGACGGCGCCGGCCCTGGCGGAAACGGAGGTGGTGTACCGTGATCGAGCGAGTCACATACAACGGCATCCTGTTTTCGCGACCGTCACTCGTCGAGGTGACGGCCACGCCCATCAAGGACGCCGCACAACCCACCATTGCCTACACGAAGTATGAACTCGTTATAACGGCCGTCGTGGTGTACGATACACCACCTGAATTGGATAAGCTTGGGACGGACGTCCGCGTGTTGCTAACGCGCCCTGGCGCAATCTTGGATGTGGAGGACACCGGATTCGGCCGCATCCTCGTGAGTTCAGATAGCGGTGGCCCAGCATGGCAGGATGTGGCAGGAGGGCCGT
>JALUUK010000064.1 GCA_027021395.1 Acidobacteriota bacterium | reverse complement strand
CGCCCGGGCTACAAGGTGGATCGCGCGCTCGCTAGGCTCTCGGCGGGGCTGATTCCGCGAAACCTCCTGCCCGGGGAGGGAGCGGATGGTCTCTCGCTCGATCTCTTGCTCAGCCCGGGAGTTTCTCCCGAAGGCGTCGTCGCAGCCATCGAGAATGCCGCACCGGGCGTTGAAATTCTCGCCTCTTTGTACGACGGAAAAATCGGCGTCGTGATGGTCCGCATCCCGAAGAATCGGCTGACGATCGATGTCTCCCTACTCGCCAACATCGAGGACGTGTTGGCGGTCGAACCCCACGGCGATGCGACCCACCACAACGACGATGCCGTTTGGATCGGACAAAGCTACGACCTGACGAATCGATTGAACTACGCGCTTTCGGCGACGATCTGGAAACACGGCCTTCTCGGCGACGGCGAAATCATCGGCATCTCCGATACGGGCATCGACCCGGACGTCTGCTGGATGGAAGATCCGCTCGGCTTGCCGACGCCCTCTTCCGTGCCGGCGACCGGTGTGAACCGCGGCCCCATTCCCACCGACCCTTCGCGCCGCAAGATCATCGCCTACAATCTCCTCTCGTCTTTTCAAGCCTCGTCGGTGGCCTACGACGTGACCTCCGGCAATCCTCACGGTACGTGGGCGGCCATTTCTGCTGCGGGCGACAACCCCGACAATCCGGCCTCCGAAGCCGATCCGCTCGGACCGCATCACGATCCGGCCGATGGCATGGCTCCGATGGCCAAACTGGTCGTCGAGGACCTCGGCGATGCCGAAGGCAACCTCGTCGGATTGGGATTGCCTCTGCCGTTGATCATCGATCAGATGTTCGAGCAGATGCGCGACGCCGGAGCGAGGATCGCCACCAACTCCTGGGGTATCGACGGGAACGGCTACGACGTCTTGACCTTCTTCACGGACCGGATGGCTTGGAACTACCCCGATTTCTTGATCGTGTTTTCTGCGGGCAATTCAGGCCCCTACGAGCGCACGATCGCATCCCCGGCAACGGGCAAGAACGTGCTCGCCGTCGGCGCTTCGGAAGCGCGATGGTCTCCTACGGAAAACCTCGACCCGGAAAACCTCGCCGAGTTTTCCGCCCGCGGACCGACTCAAGACGGCCGACTCAAGCCGGAGATCATCATGTCGGGGCACAAGCTGGTCACCGGCGACTCGGATCTCGGCGAGACCGGGAGGACCTGCATCACCCAAGAGGTGAGCGGAACATCCTTCGCCGCACCGCTCGTCGCAGGCTTTGCCTCGCTAGTCCGCGAGTACTACCGCAAAGGCTTCTATCCTACGGGTATCGAAACGACGAGCGACGGATTCATTCCCTCTGCAGCCTTGCTGCGCGCCTCGCTGATCGCCGGCGCGCGAAATATGGTCGGCAGTGCCGGACAAGATTATTCTCCGTGCATTCTCGACACCTGCGATGTGGCCTTCGGACTTTGCGTGAACGTCTTCAAGAACTGCACGCAAGATTCCGACTGTAGTGTCTGCAACGGCAATCAGAACCTCACCTGCAGCGACGATCGAGACTGCGACCTATCGCTGCTTGCAGACGATGCTCCCACCAACCAGCAGGGATTCGGCAGGCTTCATCTCGACGACGTGCTCTATTTCGACGGCGACTCCCGCGGTTTGGCGGTTTGGGACGTTCCGAGAAACCAGGGCATCGGCACGGGGGAAACATGGTCGTCGGAAGTCTACGTCGATGCCAGCGGTTCGGATCTTCATGTCGTTCTCACCTGGCCGGATCCGCCGGCCTTGATCGCCAGCCCGATTTTCCGGGTCAATGATCTCGATCTGACTCTGATCGCTCCGGACGGAACGCGATACCACGGCAACGTCCTGTCGCCGCGGGATCGCGACCCCTTCACACGCGAATACACTCCCGCCGACACCGAGCGCCTCGATTCGCTCGATGTTGAAACCATCGAAACGGTGCGTTTGTCCGGCGCCGGCCTCGCAAGCGGCATGTGGACCATCGAGGTCCGGGGCGATTCGGTCCCCGGCAGTCCGTGGATCGACGGGGACAGCACCCGCCAAGATTTCGCCGTGGTCGCCGTCGGACCGGTCAGCAACGACGGAGGGCGCGTGTCCTTCACCAAATCCCGCTGGGCCTGCTCGGGTGATCTTACGGTGCAAGTTCGCGACACCAACGCCTCCGAACCGCTGAGCGTCACGGTGACGACGCTCTCCGGAGATTCCGAAACCGTCAACATGAGCGCGCTCGGTGGCGGCCTCTTCGAAGGAACCTTGACCATGGTCACCGGCGCCGAGATTCAAAGCTCGGACGCCGTGCTGCAGGTGGCCGCGGGCGAACGCCTCTTTGCTCGATACGACGATTCATCGCCCGCGTTGACGGCACGAGACGAAGCGATGGCCCAATGTCGCGGATCGCTGAATGTCGGCTCGATCGCGATCAGTGGCGGATGCGACGGCGACGGCTTCTTGGATGCCGGAGAACTCGCCGACTTGAGCGTCACGCTCGTCAACCCCGGACCGGAAGATCTGACTTCGGTCAGTGCGCGACTCGCATCGGCCAGTCCCGATCTCTTCGTCGTATCGGATACGGCAACCTTCGGTTCCATTCCGGCTGGAACATCCGCGACGAGCGGCACGAACTTTCAAGTCTCACTGCGAAACGGCGCAACCTTCGGTGAAACGCGTGCGCTGACACTGCTGGTTTCTTCCGATGGGTGGACTGAAGAAGCCGTACTTCCCATCGTGCTCGATGTCGAAACCGACCGAGTCACGACGCTCGGCACCTATAGCGAAGACTTCTCTTCCGCCACTTTGCAATGCCACGACGGCTCGAGCGAAGCTCCGACGGATCAATGGTACCGCTTCGACCCGGACCAGGACTGCAACACGGCCGAAGACGACTGGGCATTCGGACTGTGTTTCGGCGATCCGATGGCGCTGCTCCCTTCCTGCAATTCTTCGATCATCGACGGCCCGGGGCAGAACAATCACATCCTGGCGAGTCCGCAGATCTCGACCGGCGATCCGGGTACGACGACGGTTCTCAAGTCCATTCGTTTTACCGAGCACTACGACTTCCGAATCAACCAGGGAGGCCGACGCTGCGATCGTGTCGTCGTTGAGATCTTCACCAACCGCGATGGACGCACCTCGCCCTCCGGCTACTATCGCGATGTCAGTGCCGATGGCTCCGGAGACGCGGTCGATCTCGATCCCACGCGCGTCGCCGAATGGAATGCTCCTCCCCTTCCCGACGCCACGCTCTTTCAGTTGATCTTCAAGCTCGCCACTGATGATCCGGCAACCGGAGAATCGAACTGCGCCGGAACCGAACCCGAGGATTTCTTCTGGCGGCTCGATGACGTTTTCGTGGACTACGAAAACGTCGCCGACGTGGCCGATCAGAGCGCGGCTTGTGATCCCGGCTGCACCTCGCCCGGCACACCCACCGACATCGATCTCGAATCGGTCGGTGCGGGCCGCCTGCTCGTGGGATGGGATGAAGTCCCCGGAGCCGACCACTACGACCTCTATCGCGACGACGGCGGCGGCATGTCCTTCGTTGCACGCATACGTGCTCCGGACCACGCTTATCTCGACAGCCCTCCCGGAAGCGGTCCGTGGAGCTACGAAGTGGAAGCCGTCGATTCTACGGGCCTCTGCTTTTCTCCTCGCTCGACGACGGCGTCTTACGACGGGGCCGTCGTTTGCAGCGATCCACCCGATGCGCTCGCCGGCTTGAGTATCACCGACGACGAGCAGTCGACCTGCCAAATGACGCTCAACTGGGATGCGGCCTCTTCGGCCTGCGCCGGTCCGGTGAGCTATCGCGTCTACCGATCGCTCGACCCGGACTTCGTGCCGGGCCCGCAGACCTTGCTCGGCGAAACCACGTCGACGACCTGGGTCGATTCGGCACTCAGCAGTGGCTGGGATGCAGACGGCGAGCCCCGCGGCGATCTCTGGACCTACGAGGTCCGCGCATTCGATGCGACGAGCGGACTGGAAGGTGCAGGCGGGCGCACCACCGGTCGACCGGGTGGTCCCCGGCAAAATGGAACATGGATCGACGACGGCGGCGACCTCAAGCCGTCGAAGGTCGCCTTCGAAGTGTCCATGGATGAATTCGATTCCAATGCGGGCTGGTCACGCTCACCCATCGCACTCAAGCACGGGGGCAACTGGTCCTACTGGTCC
>JALUUK010000063.1 GCA_027021395.1 Acidobacteriota bacterium | reverse complement strand
AGGATGGCACCATTCTTACGGTGGTCGGTATCGATCGCAGCAAGGATCTGAGTGTCGTGATGGACCTCGTCACGAAAGAAGGCCTCCGGGTGGAGTCTTCCACATGGGGTCCGACGTTTTGTGTTCCGGGGAGGGGAGATTTCGATGTCGTGTTCATGGTGATGGCTTTGATCGCTCAGCTCTCGGCCTACTTCATCGTCTACTTCATATGGCAGCGACGTTTTCCGATGGAGCGTCATGAAACGACATGGCGCCCTCCTCGCGCCGCTGCTTTGGGCGTGCTCGTGGGAGGAGCATGTCTCATATCCAGCGGGGCGCTGGGCTTCGTCATGGAGAGAATCGGCATTCCCGCTCAAGAGCAACCCTGGCTCGCGAATCTGGTCGATTCTCCCGCATTCTGGGCCGTGATGCCGCTGATCGTCATCGGCGCTCCGGTGGGTGAAGAAGTTTTCTTTCGCGGCCTCGTCTTGCGCCGGCTGCGCACGAGCTTCGGCGTCTTCATCAGTGCAACGGTCTCCTCGGCCATCTTCGCCGGAATTCACTTCAATCCGAGCGCAACCCCCATCTACTTTCTGTACGGAGTTCTGCTCGCGCTCTCCTATTTGAAGACGCGCACCCTGATCGCTCCCATCGTGGCTCACGCCACGATCAATGCGGTCGGTTTGGCTGGATTGTGGTGGAGCTAGCGCGGCGGTGCTTCGGCGTTGAAGCGCAATCCGCTTGACGGAGTGTGTTCTCGCCCGTAGTTAAACCTCATGAAGACACGACTTTTTGTAGTGCTGACCGTCGGCCTCCTCTTCGCTTCCGTGGCCGTGGCCGAGGATCGATGGTTCCGCCTCGGCTTCACGCCGTTCGGCTACGACATCACCGACGAGTCAGAGGATGAAGTCTACTCGCTGATCAACCCGCGGCAGGACGTCATCGCTCATCATCTCGACGATGGTGTACCTTGGCCCGAGGCCGCGGCAGGCGATCCTTACGATCCGAACGTGGAGGCCAACCTCGACAAGCGACTCGCCTCCACTCCGCCGACCATGACCATCTATCTGGCAACGACCCCGCTCAACTCGGGTCGCGACGGCCTGGCGAACTACTGGGGCGAGGATGCCAACATGCCCCGACCCGGCCCGTGGGCCGACCGCACCTTCGACGATCCGGAAGTGATCGAGGCCTATCTCAATTGGTGCCGTAGCCTGCTCGATCGCTTCGAGCCGCTCTACTTCAACTACGCGATCGAATCCAACGAACTCGCTCGCAACGCGCCGGAGAAGTGGGACGCGTTGATGGTCTTGGTACGCGAGGTCTACCCGAAGCTGAAGAACGAGTATCCGGCGGTGCAGATCTTCGCCTCCGTGACCCTGCGCGATCCCGGAACCAGTGACTGGGAAGACTCCAAACCCTACATCACCGAAGTGATGGATTACTCCCAAATGATGGCCGTCAGCACCTATCGCTACATCTTCGGCGCGGGCGAGAACAAGGGCGATCCCTCCACGCTTCCTCCCGACTGGCTTTCGGCGGCTGCGGACCTAGCACCCGACAAACCGTTCGCAATCGCCGAAACGGGATGGCTGGCCGAGACGCTCTGGGTTGCCGAGTGGAGTCTCTACGTACCGGGCAACCCAACCTGGCAAGATGACTACGTCACCCGGCTGTTTACCGACGCCAATGCGCTCAACGCGCGCTTCGTGATCTGGTTCATTCCCGTCGACTACGACAACCTCTACGACTGGATGCTGCTCTTCGGCCAGGCGACGCCTACCTGGCTGTTGTGGAAGGACACCGGCCTGTGGGACGGGACGGTCACACCCCGTCCCTCGTTGTCCACCTGGGAGAGTTGGAAAGCGCAAGATCGGGCGCCGGTGCCGCCACCGGTACCCGATGGAGCGGCGTGGAGTGGTGCTGCGCTGTCCGTGGAGCCCGCCACCGGTGACGAGGTGACCGTCACCTGGGACGACAGCACCTGCCCCGCCGTCGGCTACCACCTTCTCTGGCTCGACTTGCGGCAGCTTCCGACCTTTCAGGCGGTGGACGAGAATTGCGATGCCGGCACGACCGGGAGCTGGACCGGCCTCCCCCCGGCGGGAAGCGCTCTCGGAGTGCTGGCCGTCGCCAACGACGGCGGCAGCGTGGAGGGCTCCCATGGAGTGGATAGCCGGGGGCTCGAGCGACCGAGCGTTTCCGAAGCCTGCGGCCTGACGATCAAGCTGACCGACGGCGTCTGCGCACCATGACCCCCGCAGATGGCTCCTACCGAGAAATCTGCAGGACCTGATTCGGCGGAAAGGCCGGTACCGACACGTCATCGACGCGGCTCGGCGAAGGAGCAAAAGCAGCGGATTCGGATCCACCCGTTGGGCGAGTCTCGCAAATGAGTGCGATCCATCAGCGGTTTCTTCGACGCCCGACGTGAAATCACCGGTCGGCGCCGATTCCCGGCAACGCTTCACATGGTGATAGACTCCATTGATCGCTGATGTCCTGCGATCGGGTCAGGATTTGTAAAAGCTTCGGAGCCGCAACGGTCTGCAAGATGAAGGCCGTTTTCAGGTCATGCATCCTCGATGCCGGATTTTCCCGTTCTCGTTCGCGCTCGATGGTGTCGGGTGAAGCACTTGGAGGAATGATGGGGCAAGGGATGGCCTGATCGGCCCGAATGCCCCAGATTGATCCGGGGGGCACCTGATCGAGGTGAAGAAGAGGATCGTCGGCCGATGCCGTCTCTAGGTGAAATTCTCCGCACTATGCGCGAATCCCGCGGTTTGTCCCGCGAGGAACTGGCAGAGCAGACTCGAATTCGACTCCGGCACCTAGAGGCCCTGGAAAACGACTCCTTTCACGAATTGCCCGGAAAGGCCTTCAATGAAGGATTCGTAAGACTCTGCGCCGTTGCGCTCGAAGTGGATCCGGATCTCCTGATCAAGGCCTACCGGGAAGAAGAAGAGCGACAGATCATCGCGGGAAAGCTCCCCGAACCTCCGAGCACCATCGTTCAGTTGAAAGAGCAAATCGAACGTCGCCGGAGGCCTAGCGAACGCTTGGTCGATGGACTCCATCGGGTGGCGCCCTTGCTTGCGCTGGCCGGACTCGTCATGGCCGCCTTCTTCATCGTCCCCCGGCTCCGGGCGTGGCGGAGTGATCCTCGAGCGGCGGACGCCTCGCCCTCCTCGACAAGAGTGGAAGTGGCCGCCGTAAGCGACGGCGCCGCGCAAGAACCGGATCTTTTGCCGAAACGGCAAGCGATCCCCGACGAGCCGCCGACAAGCCGACCCGTCTCTGAAGCGGACAAGCCCCCAGCAACCGGCGGCATTTCGAAGGCTGCAGATCCTCCGGTACAAGCTCCTGAAAAAACGGTCAAGCGATCCCCTCCAAATCGACCGCCACCCGATCGACCGCAACCTCGTCCGGCAAGGCTGACTTCGCCGCTTCCGACGGAGTCCCTTCTTTCCGTCTCGGAAAGCGGCGTCGGATCGGCCATCGTCCATCGGGAACTCGCCGACCACAAGGATCGCTTTGCCGTCGGCGAAAAGGTCTTCTTCTGGACCCGCGTCCTCGGCGGGCGAAAGGGTGATCGCATCGACCATGTCTGGAAGCGGAACGGCCGACTCATTGGGATCGCCTCACTCTCCGTCGGCGGCGCCCACTGGCGCACTCATTCCCTCCGGATCATGCCCGCCGACTGCGCCGGATCGTGGGTCGTCGAAGCGCGAGACGAAAACGACCGATTGCTCGCGACCCATTCCTTCGAGTGCAGGCAAAGCAACTAGTACGAAGTACTGCACCTGACGTTCCACCGTTTCGCGCACGGCCGGACTTCGCCGATCCCTCCTGTGCGAGGCTGCGCGCCGCGCAGCCTAGGGGATCATCGTTCTGCTGAAATGCGGCTTGGGGCGTTTACACTGTCAACTTCTGCTCGGCAGCAGCGTCTCTGCAGAGGAGAGGTGTGGAGAGGTAACGATGCGGTGGTTTCGGCGTTTGGGATCTTTCTTGCCGTGCGTTGCATTTCTTGCGCCGGCGTGGGGAGTGCAGACTGCCTATGTGCGGCTGCCTTCGGATGCGACGGATGGCGGGACGCTTGCGCTGAAGGTGAGTTGGCCGGATACGGCGACGGAAGATCGATTCGAGGACGGCCCCCCGGTCGTCGTGATGGTGCTAGGCGGAACGTCTTCCGGCGGCTTTCGGGCTTGGAACG
>JALUUK010000062.1 GCA_027021395.1 Acidobacteriota bacterium | reverse complement strand
GCGCTTGGCCGTTTCCAACGAGAGTCCGAAACGTATCGGCTGGTTGCGATCTCTTTCGAGATGCAATAGCAAATCGACGCGCCCTCGACAAACGTGCGCTTGGATTTGCTCGCGCATCTTTGCCTCGAGCGCCAAAAGGTCGTTGGGCAAGCGGCAGCGGATCTCACGCTGCTTGCCGTTGACGCTGCGAATCTCGACGCGCAGGGCCCCCGCGTCGTTTTCTGCGCGGCCCGCGCCGTAGCCGGTCATACTGCGAAACATTCCCTCATCTCCTTCACTCATCCTCGTCGATCGACTCGATTTCAGCCAGGATCTCGCTCGCTGCCCGCCGATAGGCTCCCGCTTCGCCGAGCTTCGCACGAACTTCCGCCAATCCCTCGAGCATCTTCGTTCTCGACTCTCCTTCGCCGAGCACCTCGAGCAAGCAGCGAGCGGCGTTTTCGGGAGTGAATTCATCTTGGTTGAGTTCCGGTATGACCTCGCGCTCAGCAACCAAATTGACGAGGCTGGTAAAACGAGTCCTCACGAATCGCTTGGCGATGATATGCGTCAGCCGGGAAATGCGATAGACCGCCACCAGCGGTATCCCGCGCAGGGCGACATCCAAGGTCGCCGTTCCCGAGGCCACGAGGGCCGCATCGGCGGCTCTGAGGACCTCGTCGTAGCGTCCGGCGACCACATCCGCCCCGTGCCCGGAAAGCGCGCTTTGCGCGACGCCTTGCTCGATCGCCCCAGGATCCAGGGTCGCGGCAGCCGGAATCACGAAACGCGCCTTCGGAACGACATCGAGGACACGCCGAGCCGCCTCGAGCATCGGCGGGAGCAACCGCTCGATCTCGCCGAGGCGGGAACCCGGAAGCAGCGCAACCACCGGATCGTCCGGGTCCAACGACAGCACGCTCCGGCAAGCCGTTCGAGAAGGCCCCTCCTGCGCCGTTCCCGCCAAAGGATGCCCCGTAAAGCTCACCGGAACGCCGTACTCGCTATAGAATCGCTCTTCGAAGGGAAAGAGCACCAGCATCTTGCGAATCCGCTCTCGTATCACCTTCACTCGACCCGCGCGCCAAGCCCATACCTGCGGACTGATGTAGTAGAGGACCGGCACACCAAGACGCTTCGCATCCTTGGCTAGGTGGAGATTGAAATCGGGAAAATCGACCAACAGCAACGCCGTCGGCGGCCGAGTGCGCAAGCGGCGCTTGACGGATGACATCGCTCGAAAGATCGCCGGCAGATGAGAGAGGACCTCCGAGATACCCACCACCGAGATCTCCTCGGCGCGATGCAGAATCTCCATCCCGGCCGCCTCGAGTTCCGGCCCACCGATACCCTCGAAGCTCCACTCAGGCTCGCGAACGAGGATCTCGCGCACCACCGCCGCGGCGTGATGGTCACCGGAGGCTTCCCCGGCAACGATCATGAGTCTCTTGCTCGTTCTGCTCATCTTTCAAAGCGCCGCCAAGGAACCCCCACATTCGTATCGGAAGCATGCTCCGCGGCGAAACGCTCCACTTCATTCAATCCGGCCTCGAGCCGCAGCGCTCCGGCTTCGATGTCTTCGGCCTTGGAAAACCTCAAAGGCTCGCCGTAGGCCATCAACACATGAGCGCCCGGCTTGGGAACGATGAAGCGATCCCACGTCTTCAACGTCCACCGGCGATCGCAACCGATGGCGATGGGTACGACGGGAAGGTCGAGCGCGCGCGCAGCACCGATCGTTCCCCGCTGGACCTTGCGTGCAGGACCGCGCGGGCCGTCCGGCGTAAAACCGATGTCCGCGTCGTCGCGACGCAGCGCGCGGATCATCTCGCGCAGGGCGGCACTCCCTCCCGCAGACGACGAGCCGCGCGAGGGCACATAGCCGAAACGCGAGACCGTGCGCGCGATCAACTCTCCGTCGCGATGTCGACTGATCATGAAGACCAGCCGCGGACCCACATAGGAATAGACCATCATCAGGATATGCGCGTGCCAGAACACGTGGACATAACGCTGCCCCTGTCGGGCGTAGTCCTCGACGATTTCGCGGCCATGGGTGCGGAAGCGCAATGTGCTGCGCAAGAAACGGATCGCACCGGCGGCGAGCGGAGGCGCGACATGGCTCGACAGCCAAGTCTTCAGCGCGCGCTTGGTCGTCTTGGGCTTCACTCGTTCCGCTTGGGCGCGAGCACCTTGCCCTCGCAGAGGCGTTTCAATTCCACCTCGCTCGTCACTTCGGGGACTTCGATGGTGACGTCGTGACCGGCCCCTTCCGGAACGTCCGTGCGAATCGTCACTTCTTTGCTGCCGCTGCCGCGTCCTAGACCGGCGACGTCGATTTCCTTGGGGATCTCGGCGACCCGTGTCTCACCGCTCTCGTCGAAGAACACCAGCCGTACGGTCAAGCAGTCGAGCGCCAAGGGCGCGCCGCGTTCCGTGACACGCACGGACATGTAGCCGATCATCCCCTCACCATCTTCGGCCGGCCGTGTGGTCCAACCCAAAGGGACGACATCATAGGAGCGCCGGGCCACGATCATCTCTTCGAGCGGATCCCGTGCCCCACAGCCGACGAATGACGTGAGCACGCAGCCGATCAGAAGCGGAATCAGCGCTGCCCTCTGCCGAACCGATCGGCGCAGTATCGTTTCATTCTTCATTCTCTTCCTCACACCGGCGATCCTAGCCTGGGATGATATTTCATGGAGCCTTCAGACTCACAGAATTCGCCCTCATCCCTCTTCCCGCGTGCTCGCAGGAGACTCCCAAAAAGGCTCCGCACGTCCCATCATGCCGCGGGCGAGACCCACCATCGCCGCGACGTTGACCGTGCTCCAATATCGGCAGATCTGCAACACTCTTCCGACGGGACCCCCGATCGGCAAGAAGGCGGCAGCACCGGCAACCAGCGGTGCGACACCGAGAAGCGCGGCCAGTGCGCCGAGCCACTGGCCCAGCGCGGCGGCCGCTAGGCCCAGCCCCGCCGCAACCAACACCAGCGGCAGCGCCAGGTAGCGCAGGAGCTTGTGTGAAACGTAGGCCCACGCCGTACGAAATGGGAGCCTCCAGACTCCGATCCACAGCGCGCACGCCACCTGCTGCGCGATGATTCGCACCTTGCGCTGAAACTCCTCCTTCAATGTCGCCGCAGCCCGCTCGTAGGCTACGGCCTTGCGCGCGATGGCCGTCCGGTAACCGTCTCGCGCTGCCAACAACGGCTCAGCGGCATCGCCGGAGATATGCGGCGGAAGTTCCCGCCAAAGAGAAGCTCTGAGCGCGTAAATCCCGCCATTGGCGACGCAGAGAACACCGCGATTGGCCTCGAGACGCTTCGTCCAGCTTTCGAAGCGCCAATACAGCCCCTCTCCATGAGCCACCTCCGGATCGTCTTCGTTGCTGAAGACCACCTCGCCGAGCACGACCCCGACGTCGCTTTGCCGAAAGGTCTTGGCCAACTCGACCAGTGCGTTCTCGGCGAAGAGCACGTTGGCATCCGTTTGCACGATGATCTCGCCGGTAGCGGACTTTCCGAGACGGTTGATACCCGCCGTCTTTCCGCGTCGCGAATCATGCCGAACGAGGCGAACACGAGGATCTTCCGCCGCGATCGCGGAGACGATCGCATCGGTCTCGTCATCGCTCGCATCGGAGACGACCCAAATCTCGAGTCGATCCTTGGGATAGTCCTGCGCGAGGAGATTTTCGACCCGCGCACGAATCACTTCGGCCTCGTTGCGAGCCGCCACCAACACCGATAGAAACGGCAAGGGGGCGTCGTCTGGCAGGTCGTTTCGCCGATCACGATACGCTGTTCTCGACCGAAAAAAGAGACGAACGAGCAAGGGGTAGCCGAAGTAGGAATACCCTACGATCAGCAACGACAGGAAGCTGAGCCCCGCCAGAAAATCCCCAAGATTCGCCGCGCTCGCCATGGCGAGGCCCAATCTACCGTGCTCTCCCTCACTTCGCCCCGTATGATGGGCTGAATTTTGCCCCGGAGAGGACGTGATGCTGATCGGGAGCCGTCGTTTGACCCTCGTGGTCGCCGGGGGATTGGTGATCTTCGCGCCCCTACCTTTTGCCTCGAGGAGCGCTTGGCCGCAAACCCTGATGTGCATCCTTCTGGGCTTGGCGCTCGCCGGGCTCTGGTGGGAGCGTCGCGCCTTGGCGCTTGCCCCCCGCCGGTTTTCGATCTTGATTCTAGCCACCATGCT
>JALUUK010000061.1 GCA_027021395.1 Acidobacteriota bacterium | reverse complement strand
GACCGGCGCGCGCGCGGCGCTGCCGGTCGTGGCGGGCATCATCGATCGGGTGGGTCCACGGATCTTGGTGGATTTGCCGGAGCCTCCCGCCGACGTGTCGCTCGTCGAGATCGACGTCGAGACGGGCGGGGTGGCCGTAAGGCGTTGCGAGACCGTACGTTCAGAGGTCTTCTACCCCGATCGGACCCCGGAGCTTTGCCCGCGTCATATCCGCGGGCTGAGAGGAGTATGGGAGAGAATTCGGGGGGGCGCTGGACGAAGCCGCGCTTCCGATCGTAGATAAGAGAGGGCGCCTCGTGTTCGAAGGCATGGATTCAAGATGATGCTGCGAAACCGCTTGCGGGGATTTACCTATCTCGAACTCTTGGTGGTGATGCTGCTGATCTCGATCGCCGTTCTGGCGGCGCTCCCGCACCTGCACAACCGGTATATCGCGATGAAGGAACGCGACCTTCGCCGCTCGTTAGCCACCATTCGTGCGGCGATCGATCGATACCACGAGTACGCATCATTCGGCCAGATCGAGCCTTGGGATCTCGACTGGATGTTCTATCCCGAAGACCTCGAGATGCTCGTCGAAGGCGTCGAAGTGAAGGAATCCCCCGACGCACAGCCGAAGGTCGTACGTTTTCTGCGCAAGATCCCGATCGATCCCATGACCGGCGAGGCCGAGTGGGGGTGCCGTGCCTACGATGACGAGCCCGACGAAACGGCATTGACCTGCGAGAACTGGTACGACGTCTATTCGACTTCCAACGAGCAAGCGCTCGACGGCACCTACTACAACGAGTGGTGACCCGCGCGGGGCGCATCCGAGCGCATCAGCGATGGTCGATGTCGGCGGCGACCCGAGATAGCGGCATATAGGCTCTTTCGATGTATTCGCGGACCATGCGCGCACCCGAAAAGCGTGGTGCGATTTCGCGAATGGATTTTTTCATGCGCCGAATCCACTCGAGCGGCAGTCCGTGCTCGTCGCGGTCGTAGAAGAGCGGAGCCACGCTGTTTTCGAGCAAGTCGTAAAGGGACGCCGCATCCTCGTCGATTTCCTTGTTTTCGTCCTCTTCGGGTTCGGTGCCGCCGATGGCCCAGCCGAGATCCTCGCCATAGGCTTCGATCCACCAGCCATCGAGTACCGAGAGATTGAGCGCTCCGTTGACGCCGGCCTTCTGTCCCGAGGTTCCGGAGGCCTCGAGCGGTCGCTTGGGGTTGTTCATCCAAACGTCGACGCCCTGGACCATCAGCCGGCCGATATGCATGTTGTAGTCCTCGAGAAAGACGATGCGTCCTCTGATGCCGTTTTTCCGCGATAGGCGAAAGATCTCTTCGATCAGGGCTTGGCCTTCCAGGTCGGCGGGATGAGCCTTGCCGGCAAAGATGAATTGCACCGGGCGATCTTCCGAGCCGAGGATGCGTTCGAGGCGGTCCATATCGCGGAAGAGCAGCCCGGCACGCTTGTAGGTCGCGAAGCGGCGGGCGAAACCCACGGTCAAGATCTCCGGATCGAGCATGTGGTTCACCGATTCCAGGACGCGGGGCGACTCGCCGTGTCGAGCGAGCATGCGGCGCAGGACCTTCCTGCTGTTTCGAACCAGGCGACGTTTTTGCGCGCAGTGAGCCTCCCAGAGTTCGGCGTCGGTCAGGTTGTCGTCGATGGCTTTCCAGCGGTCGAAGTCGTGCACGGCATCGGTCCAATCCCAGCCGACGGCGTGATGGAAGACTTCGCGCATTTCCAGGCCGACCCAGGTCGGAAGGTGAACACCATTGGTGATCGACTCGATGGGCGTGTCCTCTTCGGGGAAGAGCCCCTTCCACATTTCGCGCGAAACTTCGCCGTGCTTGGCGCTGACTCCGTTACGAAAGGCCGCCATGCGCAGGGCCATGACGGTCATGTTGAAGGCTTCGTTGTCGTCGTCGCTCTTGGCCTGCCCCATGGCCATCAGGTCTTGCGTCGGAACGTCGAGCTGCATCGCCCACTGGCCGAGATAGAGCCGGCAGAGGTCGGCATCAAAAGTTTCGTTGCCGGCCGGGACGGGGGTGTGGGTCGTAAACGCCACACTCTGCTTGACGATTTCGCGGGCTCTGTCGAAGCGCTCGCCGGAATCGATTTCTTCGCGCAGACGTTCGAGCAGCATGAAGGCCACGTGGCCTTCGTTGATATGCCAGACCGCAGGGTCGATATCGAGCGCACGCAGGGCTTTGACGGCGCCGATTCCGAGGACCATCTCCTGGCACAGTCGCATCTCGCGGCCGCGGACGTAGAGGATGTGCGTGATGGGTCGATCTTGCGGATCGTTGAGCTGAAGGTCGGAGTTCAGCAGCAAGACCGGAACACGACCGACTTGGACCTTGTGCACCGCCAAGTGAACGCGGCGGTCGAGCAGGGGAACCGATACGACGAGCGGACGCCCATAGCGATCGAGCACGGGCAACGCAGCTAGGCTGGTGAGATCGAAATCGGGATAGGTGTGTTGTTGTCGCCCTTCAGCGTCGATGGTTTGCCGGAAGTAGCCCCTGCGGTAGAGCAGTCCGGCGGCGATGAAAGGCAGTCCGAGATCGGAAGCCGCTTTGCAGTGGTCGCCGGAAAGAATGCCTAGGCCGCCGGAGTAGATACCCAGGCTTTCGTGGAGCCCGAATTCGGTCGAAAGGTAGGCGGTGACGCCTCCGTCGTAGTCGGGGTAGGTCTGCCGGAACCAGCTTTCTTCACTCGAGTGCATGTAACGGTCGAATGCGCGCATGACGCGATCGTAGGCGGCATGGAAATCTTCCGAGAGAAGGAGCTTTTCCCAGTCGGCGGCCTCGTGAAGAAGCAGCACTTCGATGGGATTGCGATGTCGCGCCCAGGCTTCGGGCTGAATGCGCGAAAAGAGCATGCGCGCCTCGGGAGTCCAGCACCACCAGAGGTTGTAGGCGAGTTCGCGCAGCCGCGAGACCTCCTCGGGTAGGTAGAAGTCGGCTGTGGCGAGCGTTCGGATTTCCAGCGTCTGCGAACCGTGCCTCGTGGGTGGCATCGAACCTCCTTGGACGCCATTGATACTGCCCCGACGCCGCTTTAGCCAGCCCAAAAGCGGCAGATTCGGCAGATTTCGATTGCGCGAGGGCCGGGCACACCGTACTTGCGTTCTGATCCATCGCGTCGGCTGACCGACCGAAGGTATCGGCTGTATGAGAGGTGGGGCGACGGCGGGAATAAAACAGACCCCCTGATTGAAGATCCGCACCTCGGCCGGGCGTATCTTGAATGACCTGGTGGGCCATCAGCGCGACCGCCGGTGCTGGAGTGCCCATGCAGTTTCCCGCGGGGGCAGGCTACGGTTTGTCCCCGTTTTTCATTCACCGCCAAAAAAGCGCGAGTCGCGATCTCGCGTGCCCTAGCGACGGTGCCGCTCGAAGCGCAGTGTAGTAAGGAACGAAAAAGAGCGCGTAGCCGGGAACGGAAAAGCACCTTCCGTGCGTTCCGTCGGTGTTGCTTTCGCCCATACGAAGGTTCGAAAAAGTGGGGACCGCTCGACGACTAAGAGCGGATCGCCGATGTCGAATGCGGTGCCGGCATCAAGCCGGAGGCCGCCTAGTCGCATGCCGAAAGAGACCCTCAGAGCCCCGTGCTCTAGGGGTGCGCGCCGCGTCGGGAGTGCTTGCACGTGCCCATGCTCATCCGCGATGCGTGGCGGGAGATTCGACTCCGCACGATCCGTTATTGCTGCGATCGCGATCGTGCGAGGACGGTGAGGCGAGGGTCGATCGTGTGGCGCGCGTGCTCGCGACTGCGTCGGGTTGCTGGTCGATCAGCAGGGATTTGGGTTCGGAGGCGCATTGGGCGAAACGGAGCGTTCCGCCGAGGCTGCGGTGGTCTGTCGAAGTCCATTCCGGGTATGTCGCTCGCTTGGCTGATCTCGCTCCATCCGCCAAGAGGCGCCGGCAGCGACGGGGGCGACATGAGGCGGCCTGGTTCTGATTTCTTCGATTCTCCGGCCTGAGGGGTTTTTTCTGTGAATCGCGTTTGCTCTCTCGCGGGTGAAATACCCGGGAGAGCAACGTCATGCGCACTGAGCGATTCGCGAAGATCTGGTCTGTCTTCTGTCTCTTGACCCTCGTTTGCCACTCGGATTCGATGCGAGGTGCCTACGCCGCGGAGCCCGAGCCGAGTGCGGGCTGGATGGAAACCATCGAGCAGCAGATCGCGGCTTCCGAATACGAGATCACCTGGCAAGAGC
>JALUUK010000060.1 GCA_027021395.1 Acidobacteriota bacterium | reverse complement strand
AAGCGGGCTCTTCTCTTCCCTTCCGCAGTCCCAGGATTGAGGTTTCCGCGCGCTTCTGCGCGCGGCCTCATTGAAGCTCGCGCTCGTCCAACATCCAGCCGCGGGGATCGACTGAGTTTCCGCGCGCTTCTGCGCGGCCTCATTGAAGCAACTCTATTTCTGCGCTTGTGGCGCGAGTTCGGCCGAATTTCAAGTGCTTTGGGGCGTGGGCTGGTGAAGCGAGAGGGGCGGGTGAGTTTCGGGTATTGTCGGGTGCGGGGGGTTGATGTGCAGTGCGATGTGGTGATTCGTACGGTCGGGTCGAGTCAGTGGGCGTCGGACCAGTTGTTTGCCGTGCCGACTTGGACGCGGAGGGGGACGCTGAGCGTGGCTGCGCCTTCCATCGTTTCTTGGACCACTTTCGATACCGCGTCGATCTCGTCGAGCGGGGCTTCGAAGAGTAGTTCGTCGTGCACTTGCAGCAACATGCGGGTAGCGAAGCCTTCGGCGCGGAGGCGCTCGTCGACTCGGATCATGGCGCGCTTGACGATGTCTGCGGCGGTACCCTGGATGGTGGCGTTCACCGCTTGGCGCAGGAGCGCTTCACGAACCATGCGCGAAGACGAGTCGCTCGACAAGAGTTCCGGGAATCGCCGAATTCGGCCGTAGAGTGTGCGCACGATGCCCGTTTGCTGCACTTCCTTCGTGACCGCGTCGATGTATTCGCGCACTCCCGGATAGCGATCGAAGTAGGCGTCGATGAATGCCCGGGCCTCTTCGCGAGTCATATCTTGTTCTCGCGCCAAGCGGAATTCCGACATGCCGTAGATGATGCCGAAGTTTACCGTCTTCGCGCGTGCACGAAGCTCGTCGTCGACTTCATCGAGCGGGATGCCGGCCACCAAGGAGGCCGTGTAGCGATGAATATCCAGATCCTTCAAGAATGCCTGCTGAAGAGCCTCGTCGTCCGACAGGTGCGCGAGCACACGAAGTTCCATCTGCGAGTAGTCTGCCGAGATGAAACGGCAATGCTTTGCCGGAACGAATGCCTTGCGGATTTTCCTGCCCATGGCGGTGCGGACGGGAATGTTTTGGAGATTGGGGTCGGATGACGAAAGTCTCCCGGTTGCCGTTCCGAGCTGATGGTAGCGCGTATGGATTCTTCCATCGGCAGGATCGACGAGTTTCGGCAGGGCGTCGACGTACGTGCTCTTGAGTTTGGAGAGTTCTCGAAAGTCGAGAATCTTTTTCGGTAGAGGATGCTGCTCGGAAAGGGCCTCGAGAGATTCCTGGCCGGTCGAGTGTGCGCGCGCCTTCTTGGTGCGTCGTCCGGTGGGTTTGAGTCCTAGATGGTCGAAGAGTATCTCGCGAAGCTGTTGAGGGGAGTTGATGTTGAAATCTCTTCCGGCGAGGGAATGGATCTCCGACTTCAGGAGAGTCATTTCGCTCTCGAGTTCGGTCGACATCGAAGCGAGCGCCTCGACATCTAGGCCGATGCCCGCATCTTCCATGGCGGAGAGTATCTCGAGAATCGGCATTTCCATGTCGGTGAAGATTTCGAGCAGGTCGTCTTCGATCAGACGTGCCTCGAGAACTTTCAATAGGCGCAGTGTGATGACGGCATCTTCGACGGCGTAGCGGGCGACGAGATCGATTTCGACTTGATCGAGCGTGACCTCGCTCTTGCCTTCTCCCGCGATCTCGGCGTAGGGAATCATGCGCCGCCCGAGATGCCGCAGCGCGAGATCGTCGAGACGATGCGAAGTGCCTCTTCCCGGCTCGAGGATCTGCGCGGCGATGAGCGTATCGGCGGAGACTTGGATGCGCTCGAAGCCGGCGCGTCGCAGCACGTCGAGGTCAAACCGAGCGTTCTGGGCGACTTTCCGCGGCTCGGCGGACGCGAAGAGAGGGGAGAGCACTTCTCGCACGACATCTAGCGAGAGCTGCCCGGGAATCGGCAGACCGACCGGCTGCAGATGGCCGAGAGGGATATAGGCTCCGCCCGCTTCGTCGTAGGCAAGAGAGATGCCGACCAGCCGGGCTTCGCGGGTATCGAGCGACGTCGTTTCGGTATCGAACGCCAAGCACTCGGCCTTCATCGCGCGGTCCACCCATGCTTCCAGGGCATCGCGATCCCGCAGCACGCATACCTCGAGTTCCGCCGTGCCTTGCTCTTGCTCTACCTTTTCTCCGATCTCGGCTTCGACCTCTTCGGTCAGGCGTCGAAATCCCATCGAACGGAAGAATTCGGGTGCGGCGGGGCTCGGCGTCGAAACCGTCAACGCTTCGAGATCGAGTGAAACGGGCGCTTCGCGATGCACGGTGACGAGTTCTTCGGAAAAGCGGGCGGCCTCGGCGTGTTCGGCGAGGGCGCGCCACACCTTCGGCTGCGTCTTCTTGTCCAGGCTCTTCAATATGCGTACGACATCGCGCTTCTTTTGCGTGGCGGGATCTAGGTCCGCCGCTGCGGCGAACTTCGCTTCGAGATCCACCGAGGCTTCATCCCCGACCGCCGCTTCCCGCTCGCGCAATCGGGCCGCGTATTTCCGCACGCGTTCCATCGCGCCTTCGGCCTCTTCCGTGGCGTCTTTTTCCCAGGCGGCGAGCGCCTCGTCTCTCGCCTCGAGCAGGGCCGCGAAGTCCTCGGCGCGTTCGAGGACCGCATCGAGCGAGCCATAACGACGAACGGCAACTTTGGCGGTCTTCTCGCCGACTCCGGGCACGCCCGGAACGTTGTCGACCTTGTCACCCATCAGAGCGAGGACCGCAACGACCTGTTCGGGCCGCACACCGAAGACTTCCTCTACTCCCGCCGGGTCGAGCATGCGGTCATCTTTCGAGGGATTCAGCACGGCGATGCCGTCTCCCACGAGTTGATAGAGATCCTTGTCGGAAGTCACGATCACCACGTCGAGGCCCGCCTCACGAGCTTGCACGGCCAGCGTGGCAATGACATCGTCGGCTTCGAATCCCTCCGCCGTCAGGATCGGCCACTTCATTTCCTCGCAGGCTCGCATCGCGAGGTCGAACTGCGGAACCAAGTCCTCGGGTGGAGGCTCGCGGTTGGCCTTGTATTCGGCGAATTTCTCGTCGCGGTGCGTCGGGCCTTCGAGATCGAAGGCCACGCCGAGGTGGGCCGGTGTGCGATCGCGTTGCAGTTTGCGGACCGTGTTGACGAAACCGAAGACCGCATTCGTCGGCAGTCCGTCCGGAGAGGTCAGGCCGCGAATCGCGTAGTAGGCCCGAAAGACGGTGTAGGTGCCGTCAATCAAGTAGATCACACTCATGGCGCTGCGAACTCCGGGCGACCCGACTTGACGTAGTGGCGGCAAACACGGGTGAAGTCGTCATGGGCATCGCGGAAGAGAGAGCCGAGTTGCGGCTCTTCGAGAAAAAGTGAAGCGAGCGAATAGGTCGGAACTTCAAACAAGGATGAAGCCGTCAGTAGTGCCGTGCTCGTCAGTCCGACGACGATATCGCCGTTTCGCAATCCGGCGAAGTAGGCCTCGGCGCTGACCTCCTCGGCGAGCAAGCGCATCGGCGTTTCGCGCGCGAGGTCTTCGTACTTGCCTGCGCGCTCTCGCGGATGCGATTTGATCAGTGGGGCAAATCCCAAATCGCTCAGCATTCGGATGATGCGTTCCATCACTCGCATCTCGTTTTCGAGCGGCAATTGCTCGAGTTCGGAGACCGGTTGTGTGACGATCATCGCGGCGGGGGTCTTCGGGAGCCATCGTTCGCGTGGTACGCTCGACGCCCACGCTCGAAAGACCTCCCGATACGCATGGCCCACGCCCTCTTCCAGGCGAAGCGCGCCGGTTTCGGGGTCACTAGAAAAAAGCCAGCGCGATTTTTTCGCAGCGAGTTCTTCGATTCGTGCTCGCAGCGCGTTTCGATAGCGTCGCCGCAAGCCGACGGGTGCGGAAGGGGTCTCTCCGTCGAGTCGCTGCACCGTTTTCCAAATCTTTTCGCTCAGATAGAGGCCGATGCCCTCGTCGTAGGTCACGAAGCATGGCCGCGGTCGGTCCGGCATCTCGAGCAGCAGGCGTGCGAGCGGAAGGCTCGGCCGCATCGGCGAGAGCAGATCGACGGATTTCGCCGACGAGGCGAGTGATGCGTTGCCGCCTTTCAGGCGCCGCAGCAGGCGCCTGTCGTCGGCGAGCGTCGAAAACCAGCGACGGACACCGCCTTGCGTCGGCTCGACACGGGCGATGTGAATATCCTCGGTCGCACGCGC
>JALUUK010000059.1 GCA_027021395.1 Acidobacteriota bacterium | reverse complement strand
ACGGTATGTGGGGACGCGCACTGCCTGCGCTGTGCGATCTCTTTGCCGTTCGCTGGATGCAAAGCCGCTGGATTGGCCGTTCGTTTTTCGACGAAGACGAGCGCTGATGGGAACGGGACGCGCGCATAAGGGAATGGGGGCGGCGAGCCCGTCGCCACTTCCACCCTACAAGCTAGGATCAGCGCGCGAAGTAACCCTCCCGCGTGCGGGCGTGGACGCCGGGACGAGCGATCTTGACTTCGATCGCGCGCCAGCCTTCGCCGGCTCTCCGCGTCGGCGGGGAGTAGGCGATCAGGTATTGGTGCCGCAACTCCTCGAGGATGCGCCGGTAGGCTTTGCCGAGCCGAGAGACGCGCTTGACGGGGTCGTAGCGACCGCCCGTCGACCGGGCCAAACGCGTGAGCACTTCCTCCGTCGTCATACGCTGATCAAAGGACATTTCCTTCGCGAGACGGGAACCGAGCCCGAGCGAGAAAACTGCGACGTCCTGGCCGTGAGCCGCCTTGATCGCTTCGTCGAGCGTATGGAAAGAGCCTGGTTCGAGCCCGGAAGCGGCTTCATCTTTTCCATCGGAGAGGAGGATCATCACTCGGCGCATGTCGGGATCGGATTGACCGAGCAGCGTCGATGCTTTGAAGACGGCGTCGTAAAGTGAAGTTCCACCCTTTGCCCTGAGCGTGCGAATCGTAGAGATCGTTCTCTCACGGTCGAGCGTCAGGGGCGAGACGACCTTTGCTTCGTCGGCAAAGGCGATGATCGTGGCCTCGTCCTTGTCCCCAAGGGCTCGAACGAATTCCGTTGCGGCTTCCTGCGCGGTACGAATGCGGTTGCCGGCCATGGAAGCGGACGTATCGAGAACCAGAGCGATCGCAAGCGCGCTCGGCGCCGGTTCCCAGTTCCGAATCTTTATCAACCGGCCGCCATCGAAGACCTGAAAGTCCTGCTTCAGAAGATCCTTGACCGGGCGCCCGGAAGCATCCGTCACCGTGACCCCGAGAGTGACTAGGCGTACTTCTGCTCCCGTCAGGGGGGCGAGAGGCTTGGTGACCCGCTGGGCGCGAACGGTGCGCCCGTCCCGCAAGGTCGCGACGATTTCGAGACTACGCGCTCCCATCTCCTCTCCCGCGTCCAAATCGGCACGCCATGGCGGTTGGGTCAACGTGACCAGCAAACGCCCGTCGATGGAGATTTGAGCACGCTGCACCTCGTCCTCTTCGGCGCCGAGAACCACGAAGGCGATCGTGGCCTTCCCAAAAAGCGCTTCGCTCGCCTTGGGGCGGGTGATGACCAACCGGGGTTCGTCCGCAGCATATCCCGCAGGGAAGAGGAAGCCGGCAAGCGCCAAGGCTGCGAGGAAAGAGCGAAAAAAGGGGGACGACATGGAAACCTCCGGAGAGCATCGTGGCACATGCATACGAGGTGCGCAGGGGGCAAGCGAAAATGACCGCATTCCGCGGGGGCACAAAAAGTAGGGGGAAAGGCGCCTAGGCGGTAGAGTAGCGCCCCGTATGGCTTCTTTTCCGAGTGAAGACCCGAAATCAGGAGCGCCGAGTCGTGAAAGAGAACAGCAAAAAACCCCATGTGCTGGCTGTTTCCGAACTGGCATGGACCTGTCCGGAGGCCTGGCTCGATTTCGAGACCACCGCGGACGTCACACCTTGCGACCTCGCCTATGAGCAGCCGAATGCAGTCGCGGCACTGCGCATGGCGTCGCGGCTGCGTGGCCGCGGTTTCAATGTCTATGTCACCGGCTTGTCGGGTTCCGGCCGGACGAGCACCGTGCGCCGGATCTTACAGGAGGAGGTCGAGAACGGGCCGGTTCCCGACGATCTGTGCTACGTCAACAATTTCCGGGATCCTCGGGCGCCGCGATTGCTGCGGCTGCCCGCCGGCCGCGGGTGTCGGCTCGAGGTCGGCCTTGCGGCGGCGGCGGCGCGCTACGAGACGGGATTGTCCTCGTTGCGTTCTTCAGAGGCCCATCGCCGTCGCCGGCAAACCGTCGTTCGCGAGTTCGAAGAGCGCCAGAATGCGCTGATTCAGCGCTTTCAGGAAGAGGTCGAGCAAGAGAACTTCGCGCTCGTAGAAGTCGATCTTGGCGCGTACAAGCGCCACGAACTCGCTCCCGTGGTCGGCGAGCAGCCCGTTTCGATGGACGAACTCGACTCCCTGGTCAGTCAAGGTCGTTGTTCCGCCGAAGAAAGAGAGCGGATCCGGCAACGTCACCCCGTGCTCGCAGCGCGCCTGTCCGAGACGACCGAAACCTTGCGTTCGGTGGGCCGCGAGTTGGAGAGCGCTCGCGAGCAGACGGATCGCAGAGCGGCCGAGCCCATCGTCGAGGAAGCGATTGCCGAGGTGCGTGAACAGCTCGGCATCCCAAGGGGAGAGCGCCAAGGGCTCGACGAGTACCTCGATGAGGTGCAAGAGTATCTGCTCGCCATTTTTCCCGACCTCTTTTCGGCCGAGGTGGGCGGCGGGGAGAACGATGAACCCATCGACCCTCCCGAAAGTGCAGCGCTCGTCGCATTGCAAGTCAACGTGGTCGTCGATCGAAGTAGCGACACGTCTCGTCCGATCGTTGAAGAAACGGAGCCGACGCCGCGAAGGCTTTTCGGATTCGTCGAGCCGCAGCGAACTCCCGACGGAAATTTCAAGACAGATATCCATTCGCTTCGGCCGGGAGCGTTGCATCGGGCCGATGGGGGCTTTCTGATCGTTCATGCCTCAGATCTATTGGCGGAGGAAGGGGCATGGCCCGGACTTCGTCGGTCGATGCGAACCGAGCAGGTCTCCCTCTTTCCAGGGAATCCGACCGAAGGACCGCCCTTGTTGCTGCCCGAGCCGTCCTCGGTGGACGTGACGGTGGTCTTGATCGGATCGCCCCGCGTGCGCGACGGCTTGACTCTCGGCGACGACGAATTCTCTCGTCTGTTCAAGTTGGTCGCACTTTTCGAGGAGCGCATTCCGCTGAAACGAGAAATCGTCGCTTCGTATGTCGGCTTTCTCGCCAAAGTCATTGCCGAGGAGAAGATCCTGCCGGTCTCCGCATCGGGAGTTGCGCGCACGCTCGAATACATGGTTCGGTTGTCGGGAAGCCGTCGTTGGTTCTCGACCGCGCTTCGCGACTATCTCGACTTGGTACGTGAGGCGAGTTGCTTTGCCGAGTCGGATGGGGCGACCTGTATCGGGAGGAGCACCATCGAACGCGCGTTGGCTTCTCGCCAAGCGCGCGAGAGCATTCTCTCCGTGCGCATGCTCGATTCGATCGAACAGGGTGTTCTCGAGGTCGCGCTTTCCGGTCATTGCTTGGGGCAAGTCAACGGTCTCGCCGTGGTTGAGACAGGGCTGGAAAGTCTGGGCTATCCCGTGCGTATCACTGCGACGACCGCCGTGGGTCGGGAAGGAATCATCGATGTGGAGCGAGAGGCCGAACTGTCGGGCGAGATTCATACGAAGGCTTCTCTCATCCTAGCGGGCTACTTGAGATCGCTTTTTGCGCAGGAAATACCGCTGGCGGTGACCGCCAGCCTTTGTTTCGAGCAATCTTACGGCGGGGTCGATGGGGACTCGGCATCCGCCGCGGAACTCGCTGCACTGTTGTCGTCGCTTTCGGGGCTGCCGCTTCGCCAGGATATCGCCGTAACCGGTGCGGTGGATCAGCATGGGCAAATCTTGGCCGTCGGCGGTGCCAACGAAAAGGTCGAGGGCTTTTGGCGTGCGTGCCGGCGTGTGGGCTGGACAGGGGAGCAGGGAGTGATCCTGCCCGCCGCATCCATCGACGCCCTGCAACTCGATCGAGGTGTGCGAGAAGATGTCTCTGCCGGTTCTTTTGCCGTGTATCCGGTCCGGCATGTTTCCGAAGTCGTTCGTATTTTGTCGGGTGTCGAACTCGGTGAGCCGGATGCGGAGGGGAAATGGCCCAAAGGAACGGTGGGCGAACGGGTTTCCGCCCGGTTGAAGGAGATGGCTCAGGCGGGGCGCCGCTACGGCTGCTCTTGAACGGCTGCTCTTGAAGTGAGCGCGGCTTCGGCCGTCGCGGGTGCTTGATCGGGCGGGCGGAACCTTGATATGCTCTTCGAGTCAAGGGCTTTCCACGTCGCGGGCTCTTCGGGTCACGAAAGGAGATCGGAGGATGTTGTGCCGAGACGCAAGGCTTCTCGCGGTCGAGGCTGGAACCGCAACGATGATGCCTTCGTACCGATGACTTTCCACCCTTCGGG
>JALUUK010000058.1 GCA_027021395.1 Acidobacteriota bacterium | reverse complement strand
AGACCCCGCCCGGAGATCCCGCCAGGTAGAGCACCGGAATGGGCTGCGCGGCGAGTCGTTTTGCGAGCTTTTCTCCGCGCGAAAGAGTCACCAGTTCCCGGGCATGCTGATGAAACGTCATCCCGTCGGCCAAGATCAAACTCTCGTAGTAGCCCGCATGCGCTTCATCATTCCGTCCCATCTCACGCACCTTCTCGCGAAGTCGATCGAAACCGGACGCGGCGAACTCCTCATAGTCGAGCGCCGCTGCATGGCCGCTGTAGGCGCAGTCTTCAAGGGAGATATTCCCGTCCACATCGACGAGCCCTAGAAGTCTGCCGGGAAAGCGCTCGGCTAGGAATTGAGCGATCACTCCACCCATCGAGTGCCCGATCGCCACCACGCGCTCTGCTCCGATCTGCCGGTGCAGCCACTGCTCTAGCTCTACGGCCAAATCCTGAAGCGATGACGGCGCGGATTGCGGCGGCGTCCGGCCATAACCCGCCAATTCGACGACGATCACCCTTCGCCGACTCCACGCCCCGGGATCGTCCAGCAATCGGTCGAAGCAACGGCCCGACTCACCGAGCCCGTGCACCAAGAGCAGCGGAGGACCTGTCGCTTCCACCGAACGGTAGTGCCGAAGAGCATCGTGCGAAGAACCAGCGATCATTTTCGCTCCCGATGCGCCGCGTGGGTCGCAGTGGACACTCAGTCTAGCCCGAGACGAGCCGCCACCGGAAACAAAGACACCGGATCGCCGGCTGTCGGCGCGGCGTTCTTCTTCCTCACGCGATTCGACTCTGCGCCCGGCGCGGGTTCCTATGGCGGATCTTCGATGAATCATGACCGCATACCGGCTGCCGCAGACTGTTCCCCCTAAGCACGAAGTACTGCCTAGCAGCCCGTTGAAAAATGAGTCATTCGGGCGGAGTCTCGAGGCGACGGAGTGGGATATTCGATGATCGGAGAGGCCGTCGGCCGAGCGTGTGATCCCGTCCATGATCCGAGCGACTCCGAAACACGAGAGATTCTCCTTTGCGGCCTTGGCGCCTTGGCGCGACCGGTTTGCGGTCTCGGGGTCGGTGCGCCTGAAGTGGAGCAAGGCATCGCGCGCCAAGTCGCGAAGACCGCAAAGAAAAACTCGATGGCGCAGAGTTCGGGGATGGCAATCTGCCATTCGAATGACGGTGATCAACTGCTTTCGACGATCTTCCGGGCCACCTCGTTTTCTGTTGCGAGAGACTCTTCTTGGCGGCCTTGGCGCCTTGGCGCGACCGGTTTGCGGTCTCGGGGTCGGTGCGCCTGAAGTGGAGTAAGGCATCGCGCGCCAAGTCGCGAAGACCGCAAAGAAAAACTCTCGGAACGGGGACGCCGATGGAATCCGGAATTGGGGGTTGAGGCGAGAATTCTCGCTTTTCAACGGGCTGCTAGGGGCCTCTGCCGAAGAAAAAGCTTCCCCCTCATCGGGGCCGTTGCGAGACGAGCGTTCTCCCACAAGAAGACCTAAGCCGTTGTTTTACTGTAAGATTGCTCGGCGTTGCGCACTCTGAACGCCGCGATGGGTCTGACATAGTGCGTTTCATATTTGGGACGAGATGCCATATGGGGGATCCGTTTTCGTCCCAAACGCGGTATAACTGGGATCCGTAGGGCGGCATCGGGCCTTCGCGCGGAGGGTCACAGCTCGTATGCCGAATCAACCGGATCGAGTCCGACGAGCCGTCGGAGAACACCTCAGATCCCTGAGGCAGGCTCTTGGCTGGACGCTCGACGACGTGGTCGCAAGAACCGCGCGGCAGGGGGTGCGGCTCAGTCGCTCGACTCTGCATCGACTCGAATGCGGTCGCTCCATCATCCCTCTCGATACGGTCGCCGCGCTCTGCCGAGGCTTGGGCTCGTCTCTCTCGCGCATCGACGAAATCGTGCGCAGCGTTTCGATCGAGGGCGAGGACATCGATCTGAGCGGTGTCACCTTCGAGCACCTGCAGGAGCGGGCGAAACGAGAAGCTCGGCGCGGGCGCTTCGACCGCGTCTTGCCGCTGCTCGAAGCCGCGAGGGACTGGCTCGCTCTTCACGATCCGTCCGAAGCGAGCGCCTCTCGAAAATCCCGAACCTTGATCCTGATCGCGGATTGCCACCGCCGCCTTCGCCACTATGCGCTCTGCTTGGAAACGGCCGGGCAGGTGCTCAACCTCGAAGACTGCCCACCCACAGACCACTTCATGGCGCTGGTCCTACACATCACAGTCGGTACACAGACCGACGATCTCTATCGCGCGGAACTTTACGCTGCGCGCGCACTGAAGATGATGGAGGATGCGGATCCTAAAGACCGAGCCTACGGATGCATCGCCATCGGCCATCTTAGACAAAAGCAAGGGCGATACGACGTCTCGGAAAGCATGCTCACGAAAGCCTACGACCTATACCACGATCTCGGCGATGCCTCCGCGCTCGCGCGGACGAAGATCATTCTCGGACAAACCCGGCATCTCGCCGAGCGAAACGAAGACGCTCATGCACTGGTGCAGCAGGGTCTCGCCACCGCGAGGCGATCCGGTGATCTACATGGCATATTTCACGGGCTGGCCGTGCTCGCGGAGATCGACATCGACAAGGGTCTCTACGCATCGGCGCGCGCGCACTACGACGAGTTTTCTTCACTCGCCCGCAAAGTCGGGGATCACACCGCACTCTTTCTTGCGTGGCACGGCTTTTGGGTGATTGCCCGCCGAGAAAAGAGCACTCGCGAGGAGGAAAGAGCGGAGCGCGTGCTCAAACGGTTGCTGATGAAGGTTCCGATCGGTGTGCCCGAAGCCGAACGCTTCATGGCCTCCCTCACCGAAGAGAAACCGGGCGAAGACCAGACTTCGCCTGATACCGACGCTCGTCCCACAGACGTGGAGAAGTCATCATGACGACACGACCATGCCGACGAATATTGCTTTCTTTGCTCACAGTGGGTCTCGCCTTCGCCCCATGTGTCGTCGCCGAAGTTTCCGCGGGCTCGCTTGGAGGGCCGGATCGAGGCGTCGTTCTGATGAGCGGCGGATCGAGCATCGATCCATCGCCTTGGCCGGGCTGGAGGAGCCTGCGTCTCGATCTCGATCCGAGACAGATACTCAATCCAGACGCCGTCGCGCCGGACGACGGCCAGCCGGATTTCGCGGTCGATCCGCTTTCCGGCGATCTCGTCGTCGTTTGGTCGTCCTTCCTCGGGTCGAGCCATGAAATCGTTTTGTCCCGCTGGAACGGTCATTTCTGGACGGAATGGGAACAACTCACCTCCAATGCGCAAGCCGACCGCGATCCGGCGGTGTTTTTCTCTCCGGACGGCACCATGCACTTGAGTTGGTGGCGAACGTTGGGCGACGGGACTCCCGCCGAGATCTGGTATCTACAGCGGCTCCCCGGAACCACCGGTCCCGGAGAATTGGAAGAACGCGTGACTCGGCTCGATGAAGATGGACGCCTACCCGATATCGCATGGCAGATGGACACACCGATCGACGCCTACCAACGCAGCCTCGGCGGAATCCACGCCGTGCACCTATCCCGCCGCATCAGCGGCATTTGGGAAACCCGCCAACTCGGCGAAAGCACCTACTTCGACGCCTCCGCGGACGGGACGACGGATCTCGAGATACGCCTCCACAGCGAAAGAGGACGCCTGTGGATCACCTGGCAAGATGCGGAAGCGCGCATGGCCTACCGTATTCATGATCCCGACGACACCGGCGAGGATCGCTGGGGTCCGATCGAATACTACGACTACGATCCACGCGAAACCGAAGAACGAGAGATCGTCCGCGAATTCGCCCGCAAACAGATCAAGCGCATGATTCTGCCGCGACGCTGACCGCTACACCGCGGCACGGGCAACGACCGAATTCGCCGAATCCACTCGATCTTCCGCACAGGAAAACCAAGCTCCGATGAGAGCATTGCCCTCGCTGCCGCCTTCACACCTTGGCGCGCGATGTCTTGCTCCACTTCAGGCGCACCGACCCCGAAACCGCAAACCGGTCGCGCCAAGGCGCCAAGGCCGCCAAGAAGAGTCTCTCGCAACAGAAAACGAGGTGGCCCGGAAGATCGTCGAAAGCAGTTGATCACCGTCATTCGGATGGCAGATTGCCATTCCCGAACTCCGCGCCGTCGAGTTTTTCTTGGCGGCCTTCGCGGCTTGGCGCGCGATGTCTTGCTCCACTTCAGGCGTACCGACCCCGAAACCGCAAACCGGTCGCGCCAAG
>JALUUK010000057.1 GCA_027021395.1 Acidobacteriota bacterium | reverse complement strand
TGCGCGAAGCACGGGCGGCTCCGCTGTCTTGCCGCGTCCCAAGGGACCGATCAAGCTGCGTCGCATGGTCGACGAGAAAACCGGCAAGGAATATTTCGTCGTCAACAACGAAGATCTTCGGCGGATCTATGGGCCCGCTCGCATTCGCACGGCTCCGGCGTCCGGGACCTCCACGGGAACCACCGTCCCCGCTCCGGCTGCGCCGAAATCTCCGGGGGCTTCCAAATCGGCGGAAACTAGGGTCGATCGAGCGACTGAGATCAACGAGGAACTCGCTCGCTTGCGCAAGCGCCTTCTGTCTCTCCACAACCCCTACGTTCCCCGCGTCAAACCCAGCGAGGCGGAGAAGAAGGAAGAGGCGGGTCTCGACAACGCCAAGCGTTCCGAACTGACACGTCGCCGCATCGCTGAACTCGAAAACGAGCTGCGCAAGATCCAAGGCGCATCCCAGCGCTCCGGCCGTTAGGCGATCATCCATTCTTGAAGCGAAACGGCCGGTGGGTAGCCGGCGACGAGTTTTTCTGTTGCAATGCACTCGTCAGTCCCGGCGCTAGCGGCCGGGGGAATCCGGGAGCGTCGAGTGTCCGCAGCGTCGGCTCGAAAACAACGTGGTCGCTTCGTTCCGGTTCTCGTGATCGGTCCGGAGGGGAGTGATGATGAGCGTCTGAGCGCTCGCCTCGACGGCGTTTTCTCCGGGGATTCGATCGCACGGACCGTCACGAGAGATCTCCCATCCACGCTCGGGCGATCGTCGAAGTTCGGCTCGGTGCTTTGCCGTCCCGAGAAGGGTTCGCATGGCGTCGCCACGCTCGCGGGGCTGATCGAAGAGATCCGATCTCTAGATCCGGCGATTCCCATCGCCGTCATGGTCGATGGAATGACGGCGTCCGAGGTGGCGGCATGTTCTCGTCTCGACGTCCAACTCCTGCTTTCCGCTGAGGACCTCGACGATGAAGACATCGTCGCACGGCTGCGGGCGTGGGCCGATCGACGTCGCGGGCGTTTCGACGGCGAACTCTTTGCCGGCCATGCCGGCGCGCCGAAGATCATAGGCCACTCTCCGGCGATGAGAGAGGTCGCCGCTTGGGTGGAACGGGTTGCGCCGAGCCAAGCCACCGTCCTGATTCTCGGTGAGTCGGGAACGGGTAAGGAACTGATCGCTCGCGCGATTCATGCACTTTCCAAGCGCAGGAAAAGACCGTTCATAGCCATCAATTGCGCAGCGATACCCGAGACTCTGTTGGAAAACGAACTTTTCGGTCACGAGAAGGGCTCGTATACCGGAGCGAACCAAACGGCGATCGGCAAAGTCGAAGCTGCCGATACCGGGACGCTTTTTCTCGACGAGATCGGTGACATGCCCTTGCCGTTGCAATCGAAGATTCTCCGCTTGCTCCAAGATCGGACCTACGACCGAATCGGCAGCACCAAGACCCGCAAGGCAGACGTCCGCATCGTCGCGGCGACGAATCGCGGCTTGAAAGAAGAAGTGGCCGCCGGTCGCTTCCGCGAAGATCTCTACTATCGCCTTTCGGTGGTTCCGATCATCTTGCCGGCTCTTCGAGAAAAGCCCGAAGACATCGAGCCGCTCGCACACAGCGTGCTCGAAAAGCTCGCGAAGACCCTTCAGCGTCCGGGGTTGAGGCTTTCTCACGAGGCTCTCGAGGCGATGAAGGCCTACCGCTGGCCGGGCAACGTGCGCGAGTTCGAGAATGAAATCGAGCGTGCCGCGGTCCTGATCGATTCCGACGAAATCGCTCTGTCGGATCTCAAACTCAGTTCACGAGTCGACGATCCGGATCTCGCCGCGCTTCGTCGGCTCGCGCCGATCGAAGGACCGCTCGGCGAGACGCTCGATCAGGTCGTTGCGCGCGCTCAGGAACTGCGCATACGGCACGCGCTAGAGGAGTGTGCCGGCGACGTCGATCGTGCCGCGGACTTGCTGTCGATTCCCGCCGAAGAGCTTCGATCGAGGATCCCCGACGATGGCCGCGAAGGATAAGTGGGCTCGTCGAGGAACCCGGCCGGTCGCGCTGATTGCCTTTGGCGGCAACGCGCTGATCCCCGAGGACTCGGAAGGAACCCAAGCCAATCAACTGGAGGAGGCGGGGCGTCTCGCGGTGGTCGTAGGGGACTTGCTCGAAGATCATCGGCTGCTCTTGGTGCACGGAAACGGTCCTCAGGTCGGGCATCTGTTGATTCAAGTCGATGCCGCGCGCGGTCAGGTTCCGCCGTGGTCGCTCGACGCTTCCGTCGGCGCCACGCAGGGCATCATCGGCTACCTGCTGGAGATCGCCATTCGTGAGCGCTTGGAGCGTTTGGAATGCCCGGATCAAGTCAGCACTCTGATGACTCTCGTGGAAGTCGATGCCGGCGATCCGGCGTTTGAGCGGCCGACCAAGCCCATCGGACCGTTCTATCCGACCTTCCGCGCCGAAGAGTTGCAGCAGCAACGCGGCTGGGAGATGGTGCGGCAGGATGTTCGCGGTTGGAGGCAGGTCGTACCGTCTCCGCGCCCGCAGCATATCCACGGCTCTGAAGCCATCCGCTCGCTGCTCGACCAAGGCCATGTCGTCATTGCCGGTGGGGGAGGAGGCATCCCGGTCGTTCGTGATGCGACGGGATCTTTGTGCGGGGTCGATGCCGTGATCGACAAGGACCATACGGCGGCGATGCTCGGAGATGTCGTGGGGGCGGATCTCTTGGTCATCCTCACCGGCGTCGATCAGGTGCAGCGCGACTTCGGCACCGACAGAGCCGTCGGGATCGATCGCCTAACGCCCGCCGAGGCGCGCAAGCTCTTGGATGAAGGACACTTTCCCCCCGGAAGCATGGGACCGAAGATCGAGTCGGCGATGGCCGTCGTCGAACGCTCCGGCCGACCCGTAGTGATCACTTCGGTGAAATGTCTGCCCGAGGCCTTGCGGGGCCGAGGCGGAACATGGATCGTTGCAGCACCCCGGGATGAAGAGCGTGGCCGCGGGAAAAGGCAAGAGGAGAAGAGTCGATGAAAGGACGTGACTTGGTGGCCTTGTGGGATCTCGAGCGAGAGGAAGTCGAAGCGCTCCTAGATCTCGGTGCCGCCCTGAAGACCGATCCGGCGCGCCATGCGGGAGCGCTCGCCGGACGTACGGCGTTTTTGTATTTCGAAAAGCCCTCCCTTAGGACTCGAGTCACCGGAGAGGTGGGCATGGCCCAGCTCGGCGGCAGCGCGGTGACCCACACCCTCGATATGGGGCGCATCGGTGGTCGGGAATCCGTAGCCGACGTGGCGCGCAATCTCGAGCGCTGGGTCGATGTGATCGGCATGCGCACCTTCTCTCAAGAACTCGTCGAGCAGACCGCGCAACACTCCGGCGTCCCCGTCGTCAACCTCCTGACCGACCTCTTGCATCCTTGCCAGGCGCTAGCGGACCTCTTGACCGTACGCGGAGCGTTCGCTTCGCTCGCCGGCCGCTCGCTGGCCTTTGTGGGTGACGGCAACAACGTCGCTCACTCCCTGTTGATCGCGGGGGCCATGACGGGAATGAAGGTCACGGTGGTTTGCCCTCCCGGCTACGAGCCGAACTTGGCGGTGATGGACAGGGCAAGATCCATCGCCGAGAAAAACGGGGCGGAGGTGGGCTACACGAACGACCTCGAAGCGGGTGTCGCCGCCGCGGACGTGGTCTACACCGATGTCTGGGCGTCGATGGGGCAAGAAGCCGAGGCCGAATCGAAAAACGAGGTTTTTCTCCCCTATCAGGTGAACGAGGCCGTTTTCGCCATGGCGTCCAAGAACGCGGTTTTCATGCATTGTCTTCCAGCTCATCGCGGGGACGAAGTGACCGACGGGGTGGCGGACCACGAACGCTCGCTGATCTTCGATCAGGCCGAAAACCGCCTGCATGCGATCAAGGCCATCTATCTCGCCACGATCCTCGGCCTCTGACCGGCTGGTTTCCAAGCCTCCACGGACGATCCGAGAAAATACATGCAGGCGAAGATCGTTCGCCGGTTCGCGATGCATGCTGAAAAAACCAGCGTGGCGCGAAGAATGTTAAATCCCGTCCCCGGGAATTCCGCGCCTCGGCGCCCGCTCGCGGCCCGGGCGCACGCCGAAATCGGCCCCATCTGCTGTTGATGCGGCCGGAGCGCTTCAATGAGTCGTTGCTCGAGGCCCTCGCCGAAATCGTCGCCATGTTGAACACGGAAGACGCCGTCGAGAACGAGTGATCATTCGACATCCGGGGCGAGAGGCG
>JALUUK010000056.1 GCA_027021395.1 Acidobacteriota bacterium | reverse complement strand
AACCCGGTAGTTTTTTCCATGCTTGGGAGACTAGACTTACCGCAAAGCACTCGTCATTTTGGATGCGGCTGAGTGGAGCGTTTCTCAGATTGGAGGGAGCGCGTGGAAAAAGTGGAAAAAATCGTCTGGAACAGTTCTTTCAGCGTTGGAGTGGCGACCCTCGACCTGCAACACAAGCGAATCATCGAGATGATCAACCGATTGATCTCGAGCGAAGACCTTAGCGTCAGCTCGGAAACGGTGTCGGACTTGCTGACGAAGCTTCGTGAGTATGCCGACGCGCATTTTCGGGCCGAGGAGGAAGTGCTCGCCGAGCACGGCTATCCGGACCTCGCGACCCAGAAAGCAGAGCATCTGGAATATCGGCGGAAATACGTGACCTTCTGTCGCGACACGATGGCGAAGAACGACGCCGTACCGGAGGCACTTCTTGCATTTCTCAAGCAGTGGTGGACGGAGCACGTTCTGGTTTCGGATATGGAGTACCGTGCTTTTCTCGAAGAACGGGGCGTGCGCTAAGCCGTATCCCATCTGCTCAGCCTCCCGGCACCTTCCAAAGCGACCGGAATACGGATCATTTCCGTCGAGCGGCCTCGCTAGGCCCGGTTTTGCAAAGGAGTCGGCCGGTGGATCCGCTCCGCCCGCATCGGACACCCATCAGGTGATCAAGTGCGGAGGGGAGCGGCCGAAAAGGGGGGGAGGGAAGGGTTCTATCCGCGACGGAGGAAGAGTTGATGCAGGCCGGTACGGTGGTCGCCAAGGGGTTTTTCTCGATTCCGTTGGCGAATCTGGCGCCGTCGACGGTTCTAGGCTTCGACCTCTACCTGCAGCACGAAGGCCGAGAGCCCGTGCTCTACCGCGCCAAGGAGACGCCGTTTACCGAAGATGTTCGCAAGCGCCTGCTCGACAGTGGAGTCAGCGAACTCTTCGTTCCGAGCGATCAGCTCGAGGCCTACGAAGAGTACATCAGTCGCCACGGACCGGCGGCGGATCAAGAACGGCAACAATCTTCCGCCATTTCTCGAGATGAGGAGCATCTCGACGATCTACTTTCCGATCCGGATCTCGCGATCGATCAACGTTGCTCCAAGCTGCTCGGGGTGTCGCGCGAGGTCGTTCAAGTGGCTCTATCCGACCTCGGTTCGCCCGGTCTGAAGGAGCGAGTACAGCGTGTGGCCGAATTGACGGCTCGTTTTCTCGCCGGCGAGCCCGGCGCTTTTTCAAACGCCATACGCATGCTTCGAACAGACTTCGAGATCTACGATCACTGTGTTCATACTTCGCTCTACTCCATCGAGTTGACTCGCGCGCTCGGCATGAGCGTCGAAGAAGCGGCAGGTATCGGTCGGGCGGCCATGGTGCACGATATCGGGAAAGGGGTTCTGCCTGGAGAGCTGTTGCACAAGGAAGGCAAGCTCAGCGATCTCGAATGGGCCGAAGTGATGAGCCACACGGAACGCGGCGTGACCATTCTGCGCGAGGCCGGCTGGGACGATCCCGTTTGTCTCGACGTATGTTTGAATCACCACGAGCGTTGCGACGGTTCAGGGTATCCTCACGGGCTCGTCGGCGAGCGCATTTCCCTGCCGAGCCGGATCGTCGCCGTCACCGACGTTTTCGACGCCCTGACCTCCGCCTATCCGGCGAGGCCTCCATTCACCGGCTTTCAGGCGCTTTGGAAGATGCGGCAGGAGATGGGCAAGACTTTCGACGGCGATGTTCTCGAGACCTTCGTCAAGAGCATGGTCGATCCCTTGCGCTAGAGAAAAGTCGCGGTCGGAACGGATGAGTCCTACGTTCTCGGGGTTGAGATCGGCCTGAGGGGAAAAGACGCCGCAGGATCGATCTTCGGGCATAATTCCACGAGGAGGTAGGCTTGATGTTAGGACCGGAATGGGTGACTCGCTCTTGCGTATTTTCTCCGTTCGACCTGCCGGGGCTTCGAGCCGCTCGCGCTCGTCGCCGAGCGGCGGCATGGATGGCGTCGTTCGTGATCGCATCGCTGCTCGCGCCGGCTTTCTCGCATGCGGACGAAGCGAGTCCGAGCGTGTCGGCGCAGCCGAAGCTCGAGGTCGAATCTTTCTCGATTGATCTCGGTCGAATCTCTGATGACGACTCGGCGCAAGCGGTGTTCATTCTCCACAATCGCGGACAGGCGGAGTTGCGGATCCTCAAAGCGAAACCGAGCTGAGGCTGCACCGTGACCGACTTCGACTCGGTCATCCCTCCCGGTGGGCAGGGGCAAATCGTAGCCGGCATCAAGACGAAGGGTATCCAGGGTCGGCGCTCGAAGAACATCGCCGTTCAAACGAACGACCCGGAGCAGCCGAATATCCGCCTGCGTGTCTCGTTCGAAGTCGTGCCGCCGGTCATCGTCGGGCCGCAGAACGTCGTCACACTCACTGCCATACAGGGTGCACCGGCTCAAGCCACGTTGTGGCTGCGCCGCAGTGATGGAACGCCTCTCGAGGTGTTGTCGGCGCAGGCCGATCGCGAAGGAGTCGAGGTTACCTTCGAAAAGGTCAGCGCCGATGATCAGGACGCCGGCAAGGATGCGCGGAGTGCTCGCGCGGGCGATTGGCGGATCGAGGTTGCGCTCTCCGATACGACGGCGGCGCGAAACGACGCCGGTAAAGTGACCATCGAGACCAATCATCCGGACCGCAAGCTGATTCGGGTCCCACTGAGGATCAGAGTGCGCCCACTGTTGCAGGCCACGCCGTCGCGGGTATCGATGCGCTATGCGATCGGAGGCGAGCCGGCACAGAGCAGCTTCGTCTTGCGCCACGGAAAGGGTCGCAAGTTCATCGTTCAAGACATCGAGATCGCGGAGTTGGCGGGCGGCGGTACGGTCGCGGGGAAGACCTCCTCTCCCGTGACGGGTTCGCCGGGCTTGCCCGGGCTCGAGGTGCACGGAGGCGGCGATCAGCCCGCCGTGAGCCATCGCCTAGAGGTTTCCTTTCGCGGGACTGAGATTCAGGAAGGGGTCCATCGGGCGAAGATCGTCGTCAAGACGAACCTCAAGAAGGCTCCACGCATCGAGATTCCCTTGATTCTGCGAATCGACGGCCGGGCGGACTAGCAAGGCGCCGAGCCGCGAAGGCCGCCAAGAATGGCAGCACTTCGGCAGCGGGCGGTTGCCGAAGTAGAGATCCCGAGAAGACCAGAGCGCCCTCGTTCAGAGGTTTCGCGAATGGACCGAGGACCATGCGCCGCAGAGCTTCGGAACGGTTCGTTTTTGCCTTTTGCGCTCTTGGGGACCATCTTCGTCTCGGGGTTGCCCCGTGAGGGTTCGGCTCCCCAAGGAGAAAACGAAGATGCACAGACCGCGAACGGTCTTCCTGTTGGTGCTGCTGCTTGCGTTTCTCGCCGGGGGTGCTTCGGCTCGGCAGGAGCGTCGCTTGCCCCGGGATCCCCGCGCCGTTCCACAAGGCGCCATCTTGACGAAGACCACGGTTCGAGCCGATCTTGACGGAGACGGCCGGAGCGAGGGCCTCGTCCTGGTCAATGCGCTGACCGGAAGCAAGAGCAGTGCGCAGGCCACAGAGGTCATCTTCGGTGTGGTGAGCCTAGGCGGCAGCCAAGCCGGCCGGGGCGACGGCGAGTTGATCTGGGTTCGTCACTTGATGAGCGAGACCGGCAAGCCGGCGCGGAACGGCGAGATGATGAGTTTGGATCTCGACGGTGACGGAGCTTGGGAAGTGATCCTGACCTGGGATCGCTCAGAGGTGGCAGACGAGGTGAATCGGTGGGCGGAGATCTACGCCGTCGATGAAGTGCGGGCACCGCGCAAGGTCTGGGAGGGACCGTGGGAAAGAGACAATCGACGCAGTGCGAAAACGGGCTCCGCCGAGACCTTCTGGTTTCAGCGCGAAGTGGACTTCGGCGCGACGCGACGCGCCGCGGGCCGAAGAATCGTCTTTCGCAAGGTGCAACGCGTCCTGGCGGGGCAGAGCCTCAATCCACCGGAAGTCGTCGTCGAAACGGCCGACGTCAGATTGCGACCGCGTGGCTGGGCTTCGCGCTGAGTCTGACCTGTGCGTGGGCGGGTGAAACCGGCGCGCCGGATGACGGAAAGAACGAGATCGTCTATCAGCTGGATGCCGGAAGCGGCATCCCGGGTCGATTTCGTATCACCATCGGGCCTGATCGTTCGGGGGTTTGGACCGTCTCGGCGGCGTGGAAAGGTCGTCCTCTGGCCGGGCTTTGGGTGGAAAACGAGGCTGGGGATACGATCAGCCGC
>JALUUK010000055.1 GCA_027021395.1 Acidobacteriota bacterium | reverse complement strand
AGACACGACGTCTCGCCCCGTCAGCCGATGCTGCAACCCGAGAACGGCTTGCCGCGACCGCACTCGCGCGCCGACTGCGAACGCTCTTCCTGCTGCCCGACCTCACCCTTCTCGGGCTCTACCGGCAGTGATTCGGGAGCTCGGCAAGCTCGTCCTTTTTTCGAGACGTGCACGGGCGCGCGATGCAAGGCGTCACGATGATTTCGAGACGTGCGCGGGTGCACGATACAAGGCGTCGCGCGCCAAGCCGCAAAGGCCGCAAAGGGAGATTCGCACGCGAGTCCGCGCGAGTCCCTAGCGCGGAGGCGGCCTCGCGAGCCTCCGGACTCTGTCCTCCGCCCGGGGTCGACCTCGCTGCATTCGACTTACGCTTCTCTCGCATCAGAGATGCCGTCAAGGCGTTCTTGATGTGATGGGGTAGGAGGACGCGGCAAGATCTTCTCATGGACCGCGTCTGTTTCTTCTGGCTGCTGAGTGCCGCTGCCGCGTGGTTGGGTACGGCCGCCGGAAGGGCGAGCCCCTCCCCGTGGTGGCTGTGGGGCATCCTGGCGCTTCTTTTCGTTCTGCCGGGACGCCACCGAAACGCGGCCGGCGCGTGTTGCGCGATCCTCGCCGTCATGGCGGGACATGCGGCATTGTCGAGCGACGATGCGTGCGAAGGCGAAAAGAGGGAAGGGCGCATCGCGGGTCGGTTGCTTGCGCTGCACGAGGTCCGCAACGGGTTCGTGGCGGAGATCGAGACCGTCGCCGACGGAAATCGCTGTCCGATCTCGATTCCTCGCCACGACGACCCGACGCTCGATACGATCCCCGAAGAGGTTCATCTCGGAGCCACGATTTCGACGCTGATCCGCACTTCCCCGATCTCGCACCGCCGCTCGGCACCTTCTCTCGCTGGATTTTTTCTCGAAGACGGATCGGGATCACGACCATGGTGGAGCGTCGATATCTCGTGGCCCCAAAACGTCCGTGCACGTGCAAAGGAGCGTCTCCTGCGGCCTTCCGAGCAAAGTCCTAGCGGCGGCTTGCTCTTGGCCATTCTCATAGGAGATCGATCCGCGCTCCCCGCCTCGGCTTGGCTCGATCTGCGTGCTTCGGGCATAGCGCATGTGGCCGTCATCTCCGGGCTGCATGTCGCGTCGATGATCTGGTTGGCCACATCGCTTTGGCTCATCCGATCCGGAAGACGCCACCCCTCACGTCAGATCCTGTTGATCCCCATCGTTCTGCTTTTCGGAGCCATCGTTCCATCGACGCCTCCGATCCGTCGTGCGATCTCCATGGTGCTCGTCTTCGTCCCCGGCAGCCTCAGAGGCCGTGATACTCCTTCGACGCAGATATTGTCCATGGTCGTCTTGGGATTGCTCTTGCTCGACCCGAGCTTGGCTACGAGCATTTCCTTCGCCCTGACCGTCTGCGCGACGGCCTCGCTTCTGCTGGCCAACAGGATGGAGGGGGCAACCCGGCGCATCGCCTTGGCATGGGCACCGATCTTGGCGAGTTGGCCGATCATCGTCTCGATTTCGGGTTGCGTTTCGCCCTGGTCGATCGTCGCCAATGCGCTGGTGCTACCGGCGGCGTTTCCGGGAATCCTCTTCGGCTGGCTTTGGGTCTGCGTTCCGGAAGGGTTCATCGGAGCCGCATCTTACGAAGCCATCGCGCACGCGGCAGCCGAGTGGATCCTCTTCGTCGCAGCAGAGATCGCCCGCTGGCCGGGATCGGGCGCCATCGCCGCACCGACGGGATGGCTGTGGGCCGGCTCCCATTCGCTGCTGCTGCTCGGTTGGCTGCTTCTTTGGCGACGACGGGTACTTTGGTTGGTCTTGGGAGCCTTGCTCTCGGCCACGTGGCTTTGGCCGTTTCGCCCGACCTCTTTGCCCGGACTCCCGGCCGACTCGACTCGGGGCGAAGCCATGGTCCAGGTCATCGACGTAGGACAGGGACAGGCGGTGGCTCTGAGCGCAAAGTCGCAGCACTGGCTGATCGATGCCGGAGACGACCGCCTTCGCGATGCCCGCTCTTCTCTGATCGCAGCCTTTCGCCGCCGGGGAGTGCGCAAACTCGAAGGATTGTTGATCTCGCACGCCGACCGTGACCACGCGGGAGGAACGGCCGAAATCTTGCAGGCATTGCGCCCTCGGCGGCTTCTGGTTCCTCCGGGAATGATCGATGCTCCGGCATTTCGTTCGGCCGTTCAAAGAGCCGCACGCCTCGGCATTCCGCTTTCGACGCTCAGTCGCGGAGATCTCGTCGGCTACGCGGACGCTTCCTTGCAAGTCCTTCACCCGGATCCCGCGTCGTTTGCCGAACGCAATGAAGGTTCGCTCGTCATCTACGCCCACTTCGGTGAAATGCGTGTCTTGATACCCGGCGATATCGGTTTCGAAAGCGAACGCAGCATCCTTGCCGCATTTCCCGAATCGGCCGTCGATCTCCTGCTCGCCGCGCACCACGGTTCGTCGCTCGCCACGTCCACGCCTTGGCTCGAAGCGTTCTCTCCCCAAGTCGTTGCCGTCTCCTGCGGCCGCGGCAATCGTTTCGAACACCCCGGTCGTGCCGCCATCGCACGCATCCGCGCGTACGGTTCTCGCATTCGCACGACCGAATGCGCAGGAACCATGAGTTTTTCCATCGCACGGGGACGGCTCGACATCACCACGGAACGCGCGATCTGTCGAGAGTGAATGCGCATCAGCGGAAAGCACCGAGATGCAGGCAGTGCCGAAAATAGCAGCGAGCGCTTCGATGCGAAGGAGCGGAGCGAGGACGCAGGAGCATCAACCCACGATGGACAAGGGGTGGGGCGTGAAACAGAGGATCAGAATCACGGCGGCCACGAGGAAGAGCATGCGGCGTCCCGCGCCCAAGGGTGTGTAGGAATCGAGCAAGGGTGGATGGCGTCGCCCAAAGAAGGCGATCAGCAAGGCCCAGAGTACCCACACCGAAAGCTGCCCCCGAAAACCGGCCCACACTACGATGCATCCGAGTGCGATGCCGGTCAGCGTCGCCATGCGCCCGTGCCATCTTGGAGATAGGGCGTAGACGAGATGGCCCCCGTCGAGCTGCCAGGCGGGGAGCAGGTTCATGGCCGTCGCGAGCAGGGAGACCCAGGCGGCGACCAGGACGGGATCGAAAAGCAGGATTTTGCCCGCGCTCTCATCACGCAGCAGCGGCAAGAGGATCGAGATCAACAGCGGCCGACCGAAATGCAGCCCTTCGATCGGCACCGGGGAGGGATCGACCAGTTCCGAACGCAGAATGCCCCAAACCAAGAAGGGGAGAGCCGCGATGAAGCCGGCGAGCGGCCCTGCTACTCCGATATCGAAGAGCTTGCGCCGGTCCGGAATGGTTGAGCGAATGCGGATGACCGCACCGAAAGTTCCCAGCATGAAGAGCATCGGCGGCGACGGAATGAAATAGGGCAGGGTACAACGCACCTTGTGATATCGGCAGGCTACGAAGTGTCCCATCTCGTGGGCGAAGAAGAAGGTCATCAGCGCAAATGCGTAGGGAAGCCCATCTGCGGCATGCGACAAGAGGATGAACGTGTATCGAAAAACGCCGGGAAGAGATGCGCCTAGACCCGTCTGCGCTGCAGCTTCGATGTCGATGGAGGATACCGACCACTGCGCACCGGCCAAAACCACACAGACGAAGGTCAGAAGGAAGAGCAGCAGGTGAATCGTGGGACGAAAAGCCGAATCAAGCTTCGAGATTTCTTAGATCCTTCCCGGGCTTGAATCTTACGGTCCGACCCGGCGGAATCTTGACCTCGAGGCCGGTTCGGGGATTGCGGCCGATACCGCGCTTCCGCGGTTTCACCTGAAACACGCCGAAACCGCGAAACTCGATCCGCTCACCGCGAACCATGGCGTCGCTCAGACCGGCGAAAACGGACTCGACGGCCTCGATCACCGTTGCCTTGGAGATCGCCGTGCCGTCCTTGTCGGAGCGGGGTTCTTGTTGACGTTCGAATTCGAGTAGCGCATCGTGCACCCGACTGACGATATCGGCCTTGACCATCCAAAGTCTCCTACTTGGAAAACGCAGCCGAGCGGCCCAATCCGGCCCCACTGCGGTCTCCATCTAAGCAGAAGGCGCCCCTCGAAACAAGCGCTCCGAGGCAATATACCCGATGATCCTCAGAGGATCAGCCCGCGAGATACTCATGGACGACAGACGAGAAGACCCATCCGAGATCCGACAGCAGCGGCGACGCATCGGGCAACTCCCCCGCGTGGCGCTGGTCGGGAGGCC
>JALUUK010000054.1 GCA_027021395.1 Acidobacteriota bacterium | reverse complement strand
CTGAACCAGACGGGTCTGGCCGCATTGGGACAGGCAAATGCCAGCGCGCAGAGCGTTCTGTCACTCCTCTAGTGACTTGAGTCAGCGAGTTGGAAAACGGTAGGGGCTCACCCGGGCCCCTACCGTTCTACAAGCAAGCCGCCTTCTCGAGCGATCGGAACGCCCGAAGATTCCCGTCAGGGTGTGCTCGAAGGGCCGCTGTCATAAGGAGGGACTGGAATGAGCGCGGATACACTCTCCCCAGTTTCCCTGGCACCGCCGGCGAAGATCGACAAGCGTGGATCGACGAGTCCGGCGCAACAGGTAGGCACGGAAAGCAAAGGTAGGCCGGTCGATCTCCAAGGCGAGGAGGAGTCTCGGCCGACGGCATCGCAAGCTTCAGCCGAGGAGTCCGCCAAGCCCGGTGCCGAACAGGCACAGGAGTCGATCCGAGAGCGGATCGAGCGAGTTCAGGCCGAAGATCTCCTACGACAGGTCAAATTCCAGTTTGATGTGGAAGATGGCCGGATCCTGGTAAAGGTCGTCGACGCAGAAACCGATAAGGTCATACGAATGGTGCCGCCGGAAGAGCAGCAAGAACTCGCTCGCCGGCTAGATGAGTATCAGGGCATCGTTTTCGACCGGAAGGCGTGACGGACGGCTTTTAGCGGATCACCGTTTCGAGGAGGTGGATTCTATGGGCAACATGCTCGGCGGAGTGACATTCGGTGCGGGGTTCGCATCCGGCATCGACTTCCGGGCGGTCATCGACGCGCTTCTGACCCTACAACGGCAGCCGGTCAATCAGCTCGAGTCGCGGATCTCGACTTTCGAAAGAGCAAAGAGTTCGTTCACCGATCTAGAAGAGCGCCTGACTTCTTTTCAGGGTGTGCTCGAGGGCCTGCAAAGCTCCTCGACCATCGGCGGGAAGACGGCGACGCTGAACAGTGACACGGCTCCCTTCACGGCATCTGCAGCATCGAACGCGGCCGTTGGTGGATATGACATCGACGTCACACAGATCGCGGCAGCCAATCGAGTTCGCTCGGATGGTTTCTCTGATCGGTATTCGCCGCTGATCGCCGATGGAACGCTCACGATCCAGGCCGGCGGAGAACAGCTGATCACGATCAACGTCAGCGAGGCCAACGGAAACAACTCGCTGCAGGCGGTTGCCAACCAAATCAACGGCGAAGACAAGGGAGTGGTCGCTACGATCGTCAACGACGGCACCGACGACATCTTGATCGTGCGGAGCGAAAAGACCGGAACAGATTCGGCATTGACGATCACCGATACGACGGATCTCAATCTCGACGATGCCGGCAACGTGCTGCAGGCGGCACAGGATGCCACGCTTACCGTAGACGGAATCGCGATCACATCGCAAAGCAACTCCGTCACATCCGCAATTCAAGGCGTGACCCTCAACTTGACGGGCACGACGACATCCACAGTGACGCTGACCGTCGGCGAAGATACGGAGTCGGCCAAGCAGGCCATTCGAGACTTTGTCGAAGCCTACAACGAGGTCAACGACTATTTTCAGCAGCAGTTCGGAGATGCCGCATCGCAAGAAGTATCGGCAGTGGCATCGAACGGTGTGGTCCGCAATATCCAGCGCCAAGTTCAAGCGACGTTGGTCTCTCAGCTTACCGGAATTCCCACCGGCAAGATCAACTCCCTTGCCGAACTCGGCGTCGAGACTGCGGACGGTACCGGGCGGATCGAGTTCAAGGAATCGGCCTTTGATGACATTGTCGAGGCTGGGCGATTCGACGAAGTGCAGGCAGTGCTGCGTTCGAGCGGGTCGAGCACCGATGCTGCAGCCCGCTACGTCGGGGCCGGATCGAAGACCGTGGCTGGGACTTATGCGATCACGGTCAGCACGGCCGCAGAGAAAGCTCAGGTCGATGGCTCGACCGCAGTGAGCGCCGGCGGAATCTCACAGAACGAGAACCTGACCATCACGGTGAACAATTCATCGGTGAGCGTTGCGCTGACGGCCGGAGATACGATCGATACGATCGTATCGAAAATCAACACGCAGCTCTCCGCTGACGGTCTCGAAGCCAAGGCATTCAACAACGGTGGTGCGGTGCAGGTACTTGCCGACGAATACGGAGCAGCTTTTACCGTCAAAGCAGTAAGCGATGTGGCGGATCCAGCCGATGGAACGACGAGCGGAATCGGAACCACCGAGATTTCCGATACCGGAGTCGACGTCGTGGGCACTATCGGCGGTACGGCGGCGACGGGGAGCGGGCAAGTGCTCATCGGCGCCAACGGGACCGATGCGGAGGGGTTGAGGGTCCAGATTTACGCTACCGCTTCATCCGTCGCATCGAAGGGGGGGGATTTCGGTCAGGTCGGCTTCAGCAAGGGCATCTCCGATATGTTCCTCTCTACGATCGAAGACTTGATTGATCCCACTGAGGGGATCATCAAGGTCGCCAGGGACGGTTACGACGCGTCGATCAACCAAGCTCGGGATCGAATCGAATCACTGGAAATGCGACTCGAACGGCGAGAGGGGATGTTGGTCAGGCAGTTCGCGGCGGCGGAAAACGCGATCTCACAATTGCAGCAGATGCAGGCTTCACTCCAAGGACGGGTCTGAGCCAAACCGCGCGTGGACCGGAGGGTACTTGCGCACACGGGAGAAGGGAATGAGTCACTTGGCGGTGGACAGAGCCCGGCAGGCCTACCAGGTCAGTCAGCTTCATGCAGAAGATTCGATGGGGCTGATCGTACGGCTCTACGATGGGATGCTTTCGTTCTTGGAACAGGGAGCTACTCATCTTGATGAGCGTGACTTTGCGTCGGCGGCGACATTCATTCGCAAGGGCGGCGATATCATCGGCGAGCTGCAGGCAGTGCTGAATATGGAGGAAGGCGGGGAGATATCGAGCAATCTCGACCGAATCTACGCGTATTGTCGGCGTCGGCTGATGGAGTCCCATATCCATACCGATTCGGAAGGGCTGAGAGAGGTGGTGAGATTGCTCGAGCCGCTTCGCGATGCGTGGGTCGAAGCTCGAGCCAAGATTCTCGCGGAGGGAGGTGCATGATCTCAAAATCAGAGAACGAATCGAGACCGGCGACTGCGCTCGAAATCGCGATCGAGTTGCTCGATCTCGGCAGAATGGAGCGGCGAGCCGTTGATGAGGGGCGTCTAGCCGAACTCCCGCGATTTGCTCCGCGTCGCGGGGAACTACTTGAACGTCTTTACCGTCTCTTGCCCGCAGGCAAGCTCCCGCCAGGCGAAGTACGAGACATTCTCAGGCAGGTGAAAGACGAAAGCCGAGAGTCCTTGGTCTTCTATTGCTCGCTGCGCGATGAAATCGCGAATCAACTCGCGAGCGACCGCCGCTCCCGCGGCGCCGTCGGTGCGTACGAAGAGGCCCGAGCCTTCTGAGGATGGGATGAAACGCGCCGCCATCGGCGAACGTTCATTGGAGAAAAAACGACCGGGCTTTTGCCCGGTCGTTTCGTGTTTCATGGAATTTATGGGTGAGGGAGCGATCAGAAACCGCCCATGCCGCCCATGCCGCCCATGCCGTGATCACCGCCACCGGCAGGCATGGCCGGCTCATCTTCCTTGTTCTCGGTGATCATTGCATCGGTCGTCAGCATCAGTGCGGCTACGGATGCAGCATTCTGCAGCGCGGTGCGCACGACCTTCGTCGGGTCGATGATTCCCGCCTTGACCATGTTGACGTACTTTTCGTTACGCGCATCGAAGCCCTCGATCGGGTCCTTCAAGTTGCGAACGTCATTGACGACGACGGAGCCTTCGTATCCGGCGTTGTTGGCGATCTGGCGTACCGGCTCTTCGAGGGCACGGCGCACGATGTTGACACCGATCTGGGTGTCTTCTCCCTTGATCTTGAGCTTGTCGAGCGCCGCTTGGCCGCGGAGCAGGGCCACGCCGCCGCCCGGGACGATGCCGGCTTCGACGGCCGCCTTGGTGGCGTACATGGCATCTTCGACGCGGGCTTTCTTCTCTTTCATCTCGGACTCGGTCGCAGCTCCGACCTTGATGACGGCCACGCCGCCGACCAGTTTCGCCAGACGCTCTTGCAGCTTCTCGCGATCGTAGTCCGAGGAGGTCTCTTCGATCTGGGCGCGGATGGAAGCGACGCGTCCTTGGATATCGGCGGCCTTTCCTTTGCCCTCGACGATCGTGGTGTTGTCCTTGTCGATCACGACCTTCTTGGCTTGGCCGAGATCGCCGACTTGGATGCTCTCGAGCTTGATGCCGAGATCTTCGGAGATCATGTTTCCGCCG
>JALUUK010000053.1 GCA_027021395.1 Acidobacteriota bacterium | reverse complement strand
CCGGAGAAGAAGAAGCTTCTCGAGATCGCACGCGGATCCGGGCGATCGTTGCTCGCGCTACTCGGTGACATTCTCGAGTTCTCTCGCCTCGAGGCGGGTGCCATGACGATGGAGAGTCGCGAGTTTACGTTGAGGCACCTCGTCGAAGGCACGGTTGAAGTCGTTGCGCAGCCCGCGGGAATCAAAGGCATCTGCCTTTCTCTACACATGGAAAAGGGGCACGATCTCATCTTGCTCGGTGACTCGACCCGCCTGCGACAAGTGTTGGTGAATCTCTTGGGGAACGCCGTGAAGTTCACCGAGGAGGGGGAAGTAGCGCTCGAGGTTCTCGTGGAAGATGAGCCCGGCGGCGAGCGCTGCAAGGTCGTCATGTCGGTCTCGGATACCGGTGTCGGAATACCGGAGGAACGTCTTGACGCAGTCTTCCTTTCTTTCGAGCAAGCGAGTTCGGGAACGACACGGCAGTTCGGAGGATCGGGGCTCGGCTTGACCATCTCACGGATGATCATGCGCGAGATGGACGGCGACCTGACGGTAGAAAGTACGCTTGGGCGCGGATCGAAATTTACGGCATCTGTGACGCTTGATGTCCTCGGAAGAGATGGAGAGGCGATGCCTGATCTCTCGCATGAGAAAGTCGTGCTCATCGATTCCCATCCCTGGTCACGGGAAGCGGCCTCGAGCATCTTTGCAGCCCTCGGTGCGGAAGTCGTCGCATATTCCGATCTGGAAAGTCTCCCGGAAGAATTGCCGGCGGGGTGTCGGGTGCTGATCGACGAAGAACTCTGGCCGGACTACCAGCGATCCGAGGAGGTTGAGGCCTGCCCCTTGGTGAGGATCGGATCGCAGTTCGAAAGTCGATGCGGAAACATCTTGAGACCGTTGACGATTTCTCGAATCGAGCAGGCCCTCGAGGGGCGGGCAAGAGCCGATTCGGTAAAGGAGGCAGCGCTCGCTCCCGGCTCCCATCCGTTGGCCGGGCGGAAGATCCTGGTCGCCGAAGACAACCCGGTCAATCAGAAGCTTCTGCTGCATATGCTCGAAAGATGGGGGGCCGAAGTCGATATGGCATCCGACGGTAGCGAAGCGCTCGAATTCATCGAGAAGGAAGACTACGACCTCATCTTGATGGACATCTCCATGCCCAGGACGGACGGCATCGAGGTGATCCGCATTCTCCGTGCTTCCGAGCAGTGGCGCGATCTCACCGTGATCGCACTGACCGCTCATGCTCTGCGGGAAGACTACGAGCGCTTTCTTTCGGTCGGATTCGACGAGGTGATCACCAAGCCGGTGATGCCGGAGGAACTCAAGCGCGTTCTGCACGAGAAAACCCAAGCTTGCGAGCCCGCGCGCTAGCCGGCGCTCGGGCGCTCTTGCTCGAGGGGTTCCTGAAACGCTCGGATCAGACTTCTCGGGGCGCTGGTCCGAACCAGCCTTCACGATCCAAGGCGGCTGCGCGTGCTGCGTGAGATCGGCCGATCAGGCGCCTCCAGCGATCTCTTTCGAAGCATTCCTTGACGCGGTCGATAGCCTCCTCCATGGCTTCGCGACCTCGCTGTACGGCAGGCATCGCGGCGGAGAAACTCAGCCAGTGAATGTCTTCGACCTTCGGCCGCACGATCACGTCGGCGATACGATTGCGCGTGCGGCGCAGATTCCATTCACCGCATTCTTTGGCGCGGTTCATGATGTCGGTACCGCGACCGAGGCTTGGAGGTTCCAGGAAGTTCTTCGAAACGTCGACACCGATGATGAGATCCACCTTTTGCCGCAGCAGTGGGCGCAGCGGAATCTTGGCCACCACCCCTCCGTCGGTCAGCATCATGCCGTCGAAGGAGCGGGGAGGAAGCAAGCCGGGGACGGCTCCGGAAGCGAGCAGGGCCTCACGCAGCGGTCCCCTGTGAAACAGCACTTCGTTGCCGGTGATCAGATCGACGGCGTTTGCGTAAAACGGGAGCCGCAGGGACTCAAAGGTCGTATCGGGGACCAGCATCTCGATGTTGTGCCGGTAGTCGCTTTCTGAGACGAAGGACTCGTTCAGGTAGGTGCGCCCGAGGAAAAGTCCCCTGCGGAAGGCGCTCTTGACATGTGCGGTCCAAGTCTCAGCGTCTTGCCGGGCCTTGGAGAGATACTCGAGTTCTTCCTTTCGGTAGGCATCGGAATTGACGAAGTCGGAAATCCACGTTTCGGCTGCGTAGGCGTCATCCCGCGTGATCCACACGGCTCCGATCAAGGCGCCGACGCTGCATCCGGAAAGCGCGACCGGAGTCAGATCATTCTCTTCGAGTACCTGCAGCACGCCGAGGTGAGCTAGACCTCTTGCCGCGCCGCCCCCGAGGGCGAGCCCCACCCGAGGCTTGCGCGAAAAGGCCGAAATCATGATCCACCGTCTCGTGCCATGGCGGCTTCTTCGAAGCGCCGAACGATGTCGCTGACGGCTTCGATACGTTCGATGCCTTGGACGCTCTTGCCGGCCTGATAGTACTGCTGATAGGCGCTGTCGCGGTTGAGAGACTTCTTGAGGTGTCGTAGAGAGCGCAGTGCGTAGAAGGTTCGCATCCAGTGCTTCGTTCGTCGTCCTCTCAGGAGCCGACGAGCCAATGGGCCGGAGCGTGTCCCGACGGCCTCGACCCAAGGGGTGCGGATCACCGAGACCGGAACGCCGCTGAGCTTATCGGTGAGCACGATGTCGTCCGATCCGGCATCGAGGATCTTCTGCTTGTAGTCGTCGTGAGCGCTGCACTCGGTCGTTGCGATGAACCGCGTTCCGAGTTGCGCACCGGCGTAGCCCATTCTCAAGATGTGCGCGAATTCCGCTGCATCTCCGATGCCTCCCGCGCAGACCAGCGGGACGCCGAGATCCGCGAGTTCTTCGAGCAGGGCGGCAGGGCTCTTGGCTCCGGCATGTCCCCCGGCCCGGTCGTTGACGGTGATCAGACCGTCGACCCCCGCTTCGAGCGCTTTGAGAGCCCAGCGTCTTTCGGTGACATCGTGGTAGACCACACCGCCTACGGCATGGACCTTCTCTGCGACCCATCGTGGATGACCCATCGCCGTCACGAAGAAACGAACCCCCTCTTCGAGTGCGATATCCACCCAGGCCCTCATCCGATCTTCGTATGCCTTGACGGACTTTTCGATCAATGCGTTGAATCCGATCGGTGCTCCCTCGGCTAGCGAACGAATGTGTCGTAGACCCTCTCGGAAATCGTAGCCGTGCACGTAGGTCAGAGAAAGCGGCTGAACGATGCCGATGCCGCCGGCAAGAGATACGGCGGCCACGAGTTCGGGGTTGGAGCAGGGGTACATGGCGCCGCAGATGAGCGGTACTCGGATTCCGGCGTGGCGAGTGAGCGGGGTGTCGATGCCCGTCTCGGCGGCGGTATGTGAGTCGGCTTCCATGGGATGATGATATCAGCCGGGCCTCGTGACTGTCTCGCCAGGGTGGCATAATGCCCCCGAGTGCAAGCCAAGAGGAAAGTCGATGAGGGTGCCGTCACTGATCTTGCGACAGCTCTACTCCTTTGGGAGTCTGGAAAATACCGCGGACGGCGTGCGCTTCGCGTTGAAGAACCGCCTGAGCGATGCGACTTTGACGGCCATCGATCGCGTGATGATCGGCAAGGAGGTCATCAGGCCCGAGAAGATCCGCGTGGAACTCGAGGGCGGGCAGCCGCTGTCGGCGGTTTCGATCACCCCCGATCAGCCCTTGGATTTTCCCCTCAAACAGTCCATCCGCCTCGTCGTCGACACCGCAGCGCTCGATAGGGGCAAGCACGATATTCGCATCGAATGCCGCACCGAGCCCTTCGGCAAGCTGAAGATCAAGGTCAGCGACGCGCTGAGCGCTGAACGCGCGCATGGGAACGCTTCTCGCCGCTCGGGGGTTCCCTACGACAAGCGGAACGACTACACCCCCGATCTCGTCGCTCGTCGCCAAAGCTACGTCCGAGAGTTTAGCGGAGCTTCGTTCGAGCACTTGCAGAATTTTTCCTTCGATCCCGCCAAGGTCGCCGGGAACGTCGAGAACTTCACCGGTGTCGCCCAGGTTCCGATCGGTTTTGCCGGCCCGCTTCACGTCAAGGGCGAGCACGCCGACGGCGAGTTCTTGATTCCCCTCGCGACGACGGAGGGGACGCTCGTCGCATCCTACAACCGGGGAATGAAATGCTTGAATCTCGCAGGAGGGGTGACCTGCACCGTCATCGGCGACTACATGCAGCGTGCTCCGGTGTTCATCTTCGACTCGGCGCGCGAGGCACGCGATTTCAAGTCATGGGTCGATGACAATTTCGATCTCATCCGCAAAGTCGCTGAAGAGACCTCGTCAGTGGCCCAGTTGGTGTATATCGACACCTACTTGGCCAACAAGTTCGCCTTTCTGCGCTTCAACTACACCACGGGCGATGCCGCGGGGCAGAACATGGTCGGTCGGGCTACTTTCGCCGCATGCTCTTTCATTCTCGAGCAATCGGATTCCGTGCGGCGGTTCTTCCTGGAATCGAATCTTGCCACCGACAAGAAGGCATCGCAGGTCAACGTGATGCGCACACGCGGCAAGCGCGTCGTCGCTGAAGCGACCATACCAAGAGACGTGCTGATTGAAAGCATGCGGGTCGAACCCGAAGCCCTAGCCTATCACTACGGCGTGGCGGGAATCGGCGCCTTCCTCTCCGGGGCTCACAACAACGGCCTCCATTCGCCCAACGGCATCACCGCCATGTTCATCGCTACCGGCCAAGATGTGGCCAATGTCTCGGAATCCTCCGCAGGAATCCTCTATGTCGAGCTGACGCCGGAGAAGGACCTGCACATCTCGCTGACCATTCCTTCGCTGATCGTGGCGACGCACGGCGGCGGCACCGGATTGCCGACGCAAAGCGAATGCTTGGAAATCCTCGGATGCAAGGGGCGAGACACCGTTCGCAAGTTCGCCGAGATCGTTGCGGGCGTTGCGTTAGCGGGTGAGATCTCCCTGGCTTCGGCCATTTCATCGATGGATTGGGTTTCAAGCCACGAACGGTACGGACGAAATCGCTAGCCGACCCGCTACGGGGAGCGCATGAGCAAGCAGATTCAAGAGCGACTCGAGTCGGGCTTCGAGGTGATGAAAACCGAGAAGTCACAGGGGATCATTCGCCGCCTCTTGGTGACGCAGCGTCACCTCATCGGCTTGGCGATGGGTAGCGTCATCGCCTCCATAAGAGTCGAGGAGGGACGGGCCAAGCCCGGGGAAGGGAAGGAGCCGGCCGAAAAACCAAGCGGCTGGTCCTATCGTCTGCGAAAAGTTCTTTCGTTGATATATCGCCCTTTCATCTCTTCCGAATTGGTCGATCTTCCCTTTCCCGAGCAGTTTCGTCGCCGGCTCGAGATCCTCGGCCCGACCTATATCAAGTTAGGGCAAGTGCTCTCGCTTCGCGAAGACCTCCTTCCTCGCGAGATCACTCGTGAACTCAAGAATCTATTGGATCACCTGCCTGTCGTGCGCTTCGAGCGTTTTCGGGAATTGGTCTCCAAGCATCTCGGGCGGGATGTCGATGAGATCTTCTCCCACATCGATTCTCAGCCGCTCGGTTCGGCTTCCATCGCACAGATTCATCGCGCGACGACGGTAGATGGCGAGGATGTCATCATCAAGCTCGTCAAGCCGACGATTCGCGCAACATTGCGCCGGGATGCCATCTTGCTGAAGATCTTCGGCCGCTTTCTACAACTTTTTCTCGGCCGGTTTCAGCCGAAGCGCGTGATCGACGAATTCGTGAACTACACTTTGCGCGAGGTGGACCTTCGCCTCGAGGCGGACAATGCCGAGACCTTCCGCGCGAATTTCAAAGACCTTCCCGGCGTCGCTTTTCCGAAGATCTACCGCCAATACTCGGCGCAAAGCGTGTTGACCATGGAGTTCTTCGATGGCTACAAGCCCTCGGATCAACGACTGCAAGAAATGTCGGATAAGGATCGCGAGAAACTGATCGACCTCGGTTCGGCGGCGATCATTCGCATGCTCTATCGCGACGGTTTTTTTCATGCCGATCTTCATCCTGGGAACTTGCTGATTCTCGAGGGACCTCGGTGCGGCTTCATCGATCTCGGAATGGTTGGGCGTTTCGATGAGGAACTGCGGCGCACGCTGCTCTACTACTTCTATTGCTTGGTCATGAAAGATGCGGAGAACGCCTCACGCTACTTGGTGAGCGTGGCCGATCCGGGTCCCGGAGCCGATCCGGTCGGATTCCGCCGCGACATCGAGGATACCTGCCGGCGTTGGACGCGGGCGGCGAATTTCGAGGAGTTCTCGCTTGCGCAATTGATGCTCGAGTCCGTAGGCCGCGCCGGACACTACAGGATGTATTTTCCTGTCGAGATGGTTTTGATGGTCAAGGCGTTGGTGACCTTCGAAGGCGTGGGCCAAATGCTTCTGCCCGGTTTCGACGTCGTGCAATTGAGCAAGGCGCACGTGAACAAGATCTTCATGGCACAGTTCAATCCTCTACGGATCGCCAAGGAAGGGTTGCGCGGTGCGCCCGAGATGGTCGATGCGTTGGTCAAAGCCCCGATGCTCGTGACCGAAGGACTGAGGTTTTTGGAGAAGACGACGAGGTCTCCTCCGGAAAACCCTCTCAGCGGGCTGCGCGGAACGTTGTTTGCGGGCTTTAGTCTCGTCTCTGCAGCCATCGTATTGGCCTTCGATGGGCCTTGGCCGGTGACGGTCTTGCTCTTCTTGTTGGCCTTCGCCTTGATCTTGAGAAAGGGGCGCTAGGCCATGTCCGGGCGGCCCATCGCAGAGGACGGGGGGCGGCCTCGAGCCCCCGAGGATCCGTTCGATCCGGATTTTCTGGCGGCTCTCGATGCTGAAGTTTTCGAACCGGTCCTTGCGCACTACTTTCGGCCGAAGTTGATCGGCTCGGAGAACATTCCGCAGGAAGGACCGGTGATTCTCGCGCCCAACCACAGCGGGAATGCTTTTCCTTGGGACGGCATGATCTTCGACATCCTGCTCTGGCGTCGCGATGGGCGCCGTCCGGAGGCGAAGTTTCGCTCGGTTTTCGAAAAGGAACTCGCCCTGACGTGGTGGATGCGGCCCTTCGGTATCGATAACTTCTGGAGACGAGGCGGCGGCGTCGATCTGACCTTCGAGAATTTCCATCGTTTGCTCGCGCAAGGCGAGCGCTTGATCTACTACCCGGAAGGCGTTCCCGGTATCGGCAAAGGATTCTTCCGTCGCTATCAATTGCAGCGCTTTTCTACGAGCTTCGTGATTCAGGCTGCTCGCAACCGGGCGCCGGTATTGCCCGTCTACATCATCAACGCCGAGTGGGGGATCCCGCTGAGCTTCACCATCGCTGCGCTCGATCGTCTGCTCGAAAAGTACTTCAAAGTCCCCTTCTTGCCGTTGCCCGCGGCACTGATCGCAATCGTATTTCCCTTCGCCTGGTATGCGACCCTGCCGACTCGCATGGTCTATGTCGTGGGCGAGCCGCTGGATGTCGCGGCGATGGTTCGCGAGGAAGGTGTAGAGGATCTCGAACCGCCGAACAAGGCGCGGGACGGCGCCGCTTTCAGGAGAGTCGCGGATCGCATTCAACAAGACATGCAGGAAAGGTTGAAACGCCATGTCCAAGAGCACGGGATGCGACCTTTCGATCTCGGCTCCTTCCTGAAGGAAGTGGTGCGAGCTTGGTCGAATGGGGTCTTCTGGCGGACCTTGCCGACCGGCTGGCCGATCTCCTTCGTGCGTTTCGTTCGCGACCGGCAGCGCCCGCCGGCGCGCAGCCGCCTGCATGCTTGGCTTCGCGATCTCGATCTCGCAGCGTTTTATCTTCCTTTCGGCTGGCCGCTCCTCTCGCTGACACGAGCGCTGCGCAAGGCGCCGTATGGAAGCAGAGGCATCGACGAAGCGACGAGACGAGAAAAAGAAGGAGCCTACCTTTGGAAGCTCGATGAACGCCCTCTGCGCTCTCGCGGGCGGAGTGGATGAGGCGGATCGAGGGAGTGTGTTCGCGGCTGACCGGATTGGCGCGCCTCGCGCATCTTTCGGTTGTCGGCGGCAGGGATTCACGGTAGGCCCTATGTAGGGGCCTCTTCGAGCAAGAGCGAAAATATCAAAAATGATGTCAAAAATGATATCGAAAGCGATACGGAACAGGGAACACAGAACAGGTCATAGGGAGTGCGCCAAATGATGAGAATCGGGGTTATGGAGTGTTCGAGCCGGCACGGAGTGCGGCAGATCGCAACGACGATGACAAGGGTGGCGATTTTCGTTTGTCTTGCATCGCTTACGTCGGCGATCGCTGCGGAGCCGCCTCGTGTATTCACCAATGACGACCTTCCGGAAATGCCGGCATCTCGAACGATCGTAGCCGACGCCGGATCGTCATCCGTCGAGCCGACCACGTCTTGGACTCTCGACGTCATGGCCGAAGAGATGGTCGGCGTACGCGGGCTTCAGCGAGTCGTAGCGGGAAAGCAACCGACGGTGCCGGAATTGCTCCAAGAGGCGGAGCGCCTGCAAAAGCGGAGGATGGGCTTGCTGGTGCCTTTCATCTCCCGACGCTTCGCCGCGCCTACGCCGGAGGAGCGTGAGGAGGAAAAAGGACTCGACAATCGAGCGCGCGTGGCGAAGGTGCAATCGCGGCTCGACGAAGTGCTCACTCTGTTGCGAGAGGCCGGCGCTGAGGCTCCGTCACTAGGCTTCGGTCGTCCCGCTCCGCTGATCGTCGTCGGTCTCGGCGAGAGCCCCGCCGCCGAACTCAGCCTCAGCGGGAAACCGGAATTCCCTCAGGAAACGGTCGCGGGGAAAGAGAGCACCGAGAGCCTTCGGCGGGAGATCTTCCGCGACATGGATGAACTTCAGGTTTTCGTGACGGTAGGAGAGGCCGAAGAGCCCCGCTGGGAATCGATCTTCTCAGCCAAGGGCGAAGGCGTGCCGATCCTCCTGCCCTATTGATGCAAAGGCTTCATCAGGCAGAGGCCGCCATCAGACATCCTTGCGTCGAGGCGCGAAGGCGAGAAAGTACAAAAGGACGAGGGCTAGAGGGGGGATGAAGATCGAAAGCGACAGCGCGCCCGGATAACCGGCCCTCGCAACGATGCGCCACAACGGAATCACAACGAGCATGGCGATGATCCCCAGCAAGAGGGCCTCGGAAAAGGCCAAGTTTCCCATATCGACCTCTCAGAACGCCTAGCTTGTGATGCGTTCGTGCACGTTCTCTAATGAAAGGATTGGAGATCGGAGATCTCTAGCGAGCGACGTCGCAGCGTTTCTTCCGTCGTGGCTCCGCCGGTCACTTCGGCGGGAGTGAGAGGGATCCAGAAGATACCGCCTCCGAGGGCTCCGACGATGATGCCCTGTTCTTCTCCGTCGGCATAGTCGAAGGTGGGGGAGGTGAGCGGGGTGCCGGGCGCGACCTCCCAGGTTCGCAGGGAAGCGCCGTCACGAGCATCGAGTGAGATCAACGAGCCGTCATCCAAGGCGAAAAAGGCTACGGTATCGCCGCGGGCGAAGGCATTGCGCAAGACGATGGGTTCTGCGGCGGCCGCTCGAGCGTGAGCCCAATGCGAGCCCGTATCGAAGAGGCGGTCGGCACCGATCTTGAGACCGTGAACTGAGCTTTCGGTCGTGACGGCCACTTGATTTTCGAATGCGCCCTCTCCGGCGGGGATGGGGTTGCTGACCGCAAGACCGCGAACGGCCCCGTCTCCAAGATCGAGCGAGTCGATCAGGACCAACGCCGATCCGGCTTCGCCGTCACGTTCGACGGCATCGAAGAGATAGAGCATCCCGTTTTCGGAACCGACCAAGAGCAAGGCATCGTTCTCGCGGCGCGAGAAGGGGATCGGAGTTGCTCGCACGCTGCCGAGACCGGAGAGCGTGGCGTAGGCCGACAGTTCCGGCCCCTCCGCGATCTCCATGACGACGAGCGAAACATCCGCTGCAGTGTCGAGCAGAGGAACGTAGACGAGATTGTTCCCTGCGCTGCGGTAGAGGATGCGCGGTGGAGCGGTCGAGGCGCCGAGTCCGGCTTCGCCGCCGCCGAATCGATCGAAGAGGTTGGCCAAATCGTGGGAGTAGATCAAGACACCGTTCTCGGTGCCGTCACAGTCGGTGGCGACGAGCACGACGTCGTCCGAATCGTTGGTATTGGCGTCGAAGGCGTCGAGCATGACCACGGGGCCGGCCGTCAGGCGTCCTTCGGTGCAGCCTGCGTCTCCCCCCGTTCCTGCGACGGCGCGGACTGCGTCCGGATCGGTCGTGTCGTCATCGAGTCCGTAGCGATAGAGGAAACCATCTCGTCCGGACAGATAGGTGGTCAGATCGGGCGCATCCTCTGCACCGAGATCTCCCGCCATCGGGCGCGCGAAGGAAAGTGCTCCGACCTGAGGAAGCGACCAATCACCGCGGAGGCCGTCTTCGGCCGTCACGCGATTCAAGAAGCCCGCATCCCCGGTACCGACCACGTATCGTCCGGCTGCCGCCGCCGGAGGGGCGAGCTGGTCGGATACGGTCGAATAGGACCAGCGTGCCGTCGAGGGATCGATGGGATAGCCGAGGGCTTCCACGCCTTCAGAGTAGGTCAAGTCGGCGTTGTAGGTGAAGGCTGCAAGGTAGACCTCGTATCCGTCGAGAGCGGCGGCTTGCGAGGGGATCTCCACCGAGCAACTCGTGCTCGAAGTCGGTTCTACGCACAGGACCAGCGCGTCCCCAATGCGCGTCAGTGGTCGCAGCGGGAGTCCTGCAAAAGGTTCGACCCGGATCGGAACGACGCTGCCGAGAACGACCACACCGACCACCGTCGAGTCTTCGGTGGCGGCCCATTCCATGGTCAGCGTACCGGCCCGCCGCGACGCCGTGAAGCGTTCGACCGGAGTCGGCGCGACGCGTACGAGGCGGGGAAGCGCGAGATCGAATCCGAGCGCGCGAAGATCGGCGCTGCGGAAACGGCGCTCGGTGGTCGCAGATGGCGTGACGTTCGAAACACCGATGGCCGGTGCCCGCATCAGCGTGCGCTGCTCCCAGCGTTCGGGGGCCGGAGCGGCGGCAGCGGACGGGATCGAATATGCGCCGAGCGCCATCGAGGCCAGACAAAACGAAAATGCACGAACCGATGAACGATTGGACGATACGAGACGAAGACTGAGCATGATCTGATCTCCCCTTGAAACACTCCAAGATTCTACCGCGAAAACGTGCTTGGGAGATCAGTCTTTCTTCAGAAAAGAGACGTATTCGCGAAAAGCCGTGCGAGCGGCGATGAAGTCGCGGTGTTCGAGTCCGAGCTCTTGCGAAATCAGCCGCACCTCGGCGTCTTCAGTCGAGCTGATCGTCTCGTCGGATGCCGAAACGGCGAAAAGACAGGAAAGTAGGGCAAGGCGTTGCTTGCGCGTCGAATTCTCTTTGAAATCCCGGGTGACGATGTAATTTTCGGTCCCGCCGAAGAGGAGGTTCTGCGTTTTGGCGAGTTGAACGACGATGATGGCCTGATCTTCGGGGATCTCACCTCGTTCCGACACCAGTTTTTCCATCGCTCGTGTCTCTTCTTGCGAGACTCCGGCATCAACGTGGGCTACGCGGCCGAGAATATAGGCGAAGCGGGCGAGGAAGCGCGCACGATCGGGGTCGAGGCGATCGAGCGCCTCGACGATCTCGCGTACGGCGCTCGGCTCGTCACTCGAGTCGTCGCCCTCTTTTGGGGACAGCCCAAGCCATTTGAGCAGCGACATCTTTTTCTCCGGTCGGCGAAGTCAGCCGTGAGTGTGGGATTCTAGCCGAGCGCGGCATTCGCTGCGACGAGAGAGATCTCACTCCCGCTCGATGGCGGATTCGAGATCGTCGAGAGCCGACTTCAAACGCGACGTCACGCTTTCTTTCGTGCTCGGGGAAGGCTTGATCTCGGCGTCGGGAACTCCGGCGGCACGCCAAAGGTCGCGGTCATCGTCTTGGAGTAGGTCCGTGCGCAGGGTGACGCCGTGACGCTCCAAGATCGGAAGCAGGTGCTCGCTGCGGTCGAGCAGGTCGCGTCGAGTCATGCGGTAGGCGTGTTCGCAGATCGCTCGGCGCGAGGCGATGGAAAAGACGTTGGTGAAGAACATTCTTTCGTCGTGAGGTAGAGCTTGAAAGATCACGATTTCGGCGTCGGGGTATTTCTCTGCATAGGATGCGATACCGGTGGAGAGTCGAGAGTGGATCAAGGTTCGCACCGTCTGCGAGAGCATCGTCGGCAGACCGCGCGTGATCAGCCTTTCCTGACCGTGACCATCGGGATCCGGCGCGAGCGAAGTGTCGATCGGAACGATGGGATTGATGCAGAAAAGCAGGTCCACGCCCTCGTCGAGCAGTACCGAAGCGTGAATGGTCTTCAGCAGCACGCCGTCGACGAAGTATCGCCCGCCGATCGATACCGGCGGGTAGATCCCGGGTAGTGCCGTGCTGGCTTGAACCGCCTGCGAGATGGGTACGTCGTCATAGCCCTCTTCGCCGAAACGAACGGCCGTACCGGAGTTGAGGTCCGTGGCAATGATCCGCAGACTTCGTCGGAGCTTGCGGAAGTCGTCCGTGCGGCCCGGGCGTTCGAAGATCGACTCCAGATAGGCGCGAATGGGGTCGTTGTCGAAGAGGGCGACGGGAACGGCCTGAGAGAGCTTCCCCGCGGCATCGAGCGCGCTTTCTTCGAGCGGATGAGCCAAGTAGTCGGAGAGCGCCGAAACCGCCAGTTTCGGCAGCATCATCGCCCGCCGGGCGAACTCACCGAGCGCTGGTGTGTGGAACGTGCGCCGCGTGAACGGATGCATTCCCGGTTCCGGACGAACGATGGCTCGGCACATCTGATCGGGTGTCAGGCCATTGGCGAGGCATGCGGAGACGAAAGCTCCGGCGCTGACGCCCGCATAGAGGTCCATCTCGTTGAAATCGAGGCCCTCGAGCGCTTCGCTGAGCGCAAAAAGCGCGCCGATCTCGTAGACGGCTCCTTCCGGCCCGCCGCCGGCTAGAGCGAGTGCGATGCTCCGGCCGGTGGATGGTTTGCGTTTCGGCATCAGGCGAGAATCACTCGGCGGCGGCCGTCTTCTGGCCGGTCTTCGTGGACGCTTTCCCGGGGCTCTTCTTCTCGTCGGATTTCATGGTCTCGAGCTTCTCGGTCAGATTGGCGACCCGTTCGGCAAGAGAGGCGATTTCACCTCGAGAGGGAATCCCGAGCTTTCCGAGCAAGGAGGTCAGCGAGTCTTCGACGCGAGTTTCCACTTTGCCGACGATCTCTCCGGTTTTTGTGCGCACATTCTCGACCGGGCGCTTGGCTCGAGGCGCGAAGGCCTCGCCACGGCTGACCAAGTTCTGGAAGAGCTTGCTTCCTTCTTCCTCGGCCATCGCCAGGGCACCGAGGCCGGCGAACCAGATCTTCTGTGCCGATTCCTTGAGTTCTTCCGGCTTGCTCTTCTTGCCTTCCTGAGCTTCGGCTTTCTCGGAGCTTTCCTGGGTTTGTTGCGCTTCGTGTTCTCTAGTCTCTTCGGTCATGATTCACCTCATCGTCGCCCGCGCTCATTTCAGCGAGCGATGCTTCAAGCTGCTCTAGTTTCTCTCTCAAGACCGCGGTCTCTTCGCGGGCTTTTCGTACGGGTCCAAGGCGGTCGAGCGAGGAGACCAAGAGCTTGTCCATCGTGCTTTGCACTTGATCCACTCCGCTGCTGACCCACCGTCCGCCGCGCCGGATCATTTCGTGAAGAATCTCGGTCGGCGGAAACGACGAGCCCTTGCGGCCCTCTTCCAAGATCACCTGTGTCAGGGTCTGCGCACTCACGTCTTCGTTGCTTTCGTTGTCGATGACGCGGATCTCTTGGCCGTCCCGCACCCACGCGCCGAGTTCTTCAAGGCTGACGTAGCGGCTTTCCTCGGTGTCGTAGAGCTTGCGGCTGCCGTAGCGTTTGACCAGTCGCACCATTTGCTTCCTCCTTGGTCTGCCGCACTGCGGCGACTACGAGGTGTTTTTAACGCGCCGCGGCATGGTTGTCCAGCAGAGATTGACGCGCTGCGGCACTATTTTTCGATGGCCTATGTCAAGTGACTGTGAAAGTTGGACATAGTTCGTCGATTTTTTCGCCCAAATGCGGCACCATGGTGCTCATGGTCGCCGAATCCGCGCTTCGCTTCTTCTCGCCGTTGATTCGCGAGTGGTTCGGTGAGCGACTCGGTGCGCCGACCGAGGTGCAGGAGAAGGCTTGGCCGCTGATTCGGAGCGGGCGACATGTGCTCGCGACGGCGCCTACGGGCAGCGGCAAGACGATGGCCGCCTTTCTCTGGGCCATCGAGCAGGTGCTATCCGGGGCCTGGCCTTCGGGGGCGGTGCGCGTGCTCTACGTCTCACCGCTTCGTGCGCTCGGCAACGACGTGCAACGCAACCTGCTCACACCTCTTGCCGAATTGCAGGCACTCGCAGACAAACGGGGGCAGATCATCCCGGAAATCCGCGTGCTCACCCGCAGCGGCGATACGTCTCCGGCAGAGCGCCGACGGATGATTCGCCAACCTCCCGAGATCCTGATCACGACGCCCGAAAGCCTGAACATCCTCGTATCTTCCGTATCCGGCCGGCAGATGCTTCGGGGCGTGGCCACGGTCATACTCGATGAGATTCACGCCGTCGCTTCGAGCAAGCGCGGCACGTTGTTGATGGCGGGTGTGGAACGCCTAACCCTGCTCGCCGGGGAGTTCCAGCGGGTGGCGCTTTCGGCCACGGCTCGTCCGCTCGAGATTCCGGCGGCCTTCATCGGCGGCTCGTCTCTGATCGAGGGAGGGGTTCACCAGCGCCGCGACGTCGAATCCATCGCCGTGGAGCAACCGCGTCCGATCGAAGTGGATGTTTCCTTTCCGACGGATCTGCATGGTGGGATTCACGGCGAAGCATGGTGGTCCGAACTGGCTCGGACCATCGTCCGCGATATTCGTCGACATCGCACGACGCTGGTCTTCACCCGAGGCCGTCGCGGTGCCGAAAAGGTCGCGCGCTTCGTGAACGAGGAAGCGGGAGAACCGCTCGCCTTCGCTCATCACGGCTCGCTTTCCCGAGAGATTCGCTTGCTCGTCGAAGAACGCATGAAGCGTGGAGAGCTTCCCGCGATCGTCGCCACGACTTCGCTCGAATTGGGAATCGACATCGGTTCTCTCGAGCAGGTCATCATGGTGCAGACACCGTTTTCGGCGGCTTCGGCTCTTCAGCGCATAGGTCGCGCCGGGCACCATGTCGGAGGCGTCAGTCGCGCAGTGATCTACCCTTCGCATGGAAGAGATCTGCTCGATGCGGCCGTCTTGGCGCGCTGTGTGCTCGAAGGTGATATCGAGGCGCTCGAAACGGTACGCGCCCCGCTCGACGTCTTGGCGCAGATCATCGTGGCGATGGTCTCGGTGGAGCGTTGGTCCGTTGGTTGCCTCTTCGATTTCCTTCGTTGCATCGATGCCTACAGCGATCTGCAGCGAGAAGATTTCGACCGCGTGGTGGAGATGCTTCTCGGTCGCCATGCCGGACGTCGCTTGCGCGATATCATCCCCCGCATCCGACGCGAGCGGGTGGACGGCGCCGACGAGGATCTGCTCGAAGGACGGCCCGGTTCGTTGCGATCGGTCTACATGGCGGGAGGGACGATTCCGGACCGTGGCTATTTCTCGCTTCGCGTGTCCGGCAGCGACGTGCGTATCGGCGAAGCCGACGAAGAGTTCGTCTGGGAAAGAACTCTCGGCGAAACCTTTACTTTGGGGACGCAAGCTTGGCGCATCGAGAAGATCACGCACGACGAAGTGGAAGTCTCGCCGGTCGAACGCACGGGGGCGATGATCCCGTTTTGGCGATCGGAAGATCGAGGGCGCGGGGCGCACTTGGCCGAACGTACGGCGGACTTTCTGGAATGGGCCGATCAGCATCTCGATGAAGATGAGTTTCAGGAAACCCTCATCGCGCACCATGCCTTCCGCCGGGATTCCGCCGAAGCGCTGTCGGATTTTCTGCGCAGCCAGCGCGCAGCGAGCGCCGCGGCACTGCCGCACCGGCATCATCTGCTCATCGAAGAATGCCACGATGCCGTCAGCACGGGGGATACGATTCAGATCGTGCTGCACACGTATTGGGGCGCTCGTGCGAATCGCCCTTTTGCGCTCGCGCTCGAGGCGGCGGCGCGCCGACGGGATGGCCTTTCCCTGCAGACCACCGTCGACGACGAGTGCATCTTGGTACTCGCTCCGCGTCATGCGAAGGTGGAAAGCCTGATTCACGAGATTCGGCCCGAAAACCTCGCTGCGCTCTTGCGTGAGAGCTTGCCTGCGACCGGATTCTTCGGCGCGCGCTTTCGCGAGTGCGCGGCACGCGCACTGCTTCTGCCCCGAAGAGGATTCAAGACCCGTACCCCTCTTTGGTTCAACCGCCGGCGCGCCAAGCAGCTGCTCGAGAGCGTTGCGTCGCTCGATTCTTTCCCCATCGTCTCGGAAACATGGCGTTCGTCGTTGCAAGACGAATTCGAGATGGAGTTCCTTCGCGCCCGGCTCGAAGAGTTGGAGCGGGGTGTGATCAAGACCTCGCATGTCTTTACCAAGATTCCATCGCCCTTTGCACGACAAGTCGTCAGGCAGTGGACCAATTCGGCGATGTATGACGACGATCGCCCGCAAAGGTCTACGGGGGCGACGCTCACGGATGACTTGGTCGATGAAATCTTGTCTTCCTCTCGCCTCAGGCCGGCCTTGCCGCGCGAGATCGTCGATGATTTCGAGCGTCGCGTGCGTCGACTACTGCCGGAATACCTTCCAAGGAGCGCTGAAAGTCTCTACGATGAGTTGCTCGAGCGTTTCACGATTCCCGAAGACGAGTGGCGCGATCTGTGCGAAGCACTGATTGCCGAAAGCGGAGAAGAGGCTGCCGCTTGGATCGCCGAGACGGACGAGAGATCCGTGCGGGTGATCTTTCCTACGGCAAAGATCTCCGTCGTCATCGCCGTGGATCGAGTCGACGAGGCTGAGTCCGCCGCGAATCTGCATCTCGTGATCGAGGAGTACCTTCGATCTTGCGGTCCGGTCGCCCTACCGCGTCTGCTCGCAATCTTCGGAGAGGGCGCCGAGGCGGCGCTGCGACGGCTCGAAGACGACGGCGTCGTCATGCGGGATCTGCTGACCGAGGAGGCCGTCGATGTGGAAGTCTGTGATCGGCGGAACCTCGAGATCCTGCTGCGCCGGGCGCGCATCGCGAGGCGCCCCTCGCTCGAACCCTTAGCGGCGAAGAGACTCCCGCTTTTCTTGGCGCAGCATCAGGGTTTGATCGGAGGAGAGTCGGATGCCGACGCGCTGCTCGACCGTTTGGCGCAACTTGCCGGCTATCCCGCGCGCGCGGAAGCGTGGGAGAGCGATCTTCTGCCCGCGCGCGTTTGGGGGTACCGGTCGTCCTGGCTCGATCAGGCGCTGAGCGAACGCGGCCTGGTGTGGGTCGGCTGCGGAGAAAAGAAGCTGACGTTCTGCTTCGACGATGAGGTCGATCTTTTGGCGCCCGCTTCTTCTGCTGCGCACGAAAAGTCGAATCTGCTCGACGAACTCTTCCCGGAAGGCGGCGGCCGATTCTCGTTGGCGGAGCTGGCGCAGCGCAGCGGCAGGGACGTCGGCCGGCTCTCACAGGAAGTATGGAAAGCGGCCTGGGACGGCAGGGTTGGCAGTACCGGATTCGCGGTCGTACGCCAAGCCATTCGGCATCGCTTTCGCACGCCCGGCGCAACGGACCGGGAGCGGAGCGGGAAAGAGAGTCCATCGCCATACCGGCGCATCGAAGGACGTCGCAGGGCTTTCGCGAAATGGCGCTCCTCCCATCCCTTTCAAGGTGACTGGTATCGCGTGAGATCGAGCGGGACAAGCGATGCTTTGGTCGAGTCCGAGCGTTCGAAAGAGCGGGCGCGGCAAGTTCTCGACCGCTACGGAGTCGTCTTCCGCGCCTTGCTTGCTCGCGAAGCCAAGGTCGCTCAGTGGGGCAGCGTCTTTCGCGCTCTGAGGTTGATGGAGCTTTCCGGGGAGATCGTCGCGGGATATTTTTTCGAAGGAGTTTCAGGGTTGCAATTCGCTTCGCACGATGCCGTACGCACCCTTCGTCGCGCCTTGCCGAAAGATGTCGTCTATTGGATGAGCGCATCGGATCCGGCATCGCCTTGCGGTCTGGACCTATCCGACACCGGATGGCGGCTTCCGTCGCGTCAAGGTCGAGTCCATCTCGTATTCCACGACGACGCACACGTGATGACTTCGAAGAGTTCGGGCCGTCACCT
>JALUUK010000052.1 GCA_027021395.1 Acidobacteriota bacterium | reverse complement strand
GGCGGAACTAGCACTAGCCCACATTCTCTCGCTGAGTCGTCATCTGCCGCAGGCGGATGCCTCGATTCGCGAGGGGCGATGGGAGCGATCGAAATACGTCGGCGCGGAGTTGTCCGGAAAGACCCTCGGAGTGATCGGTTTCGGCACCATCGGGCGCATCGTCGCCGACCGCGCCGTCGGCCTCAAGATGCGCGTCATCGCCTACGATCCCTTCGTGACCAAGGAAGTCTACGACCGCCTAGGAGTCGAAGGAGCTGCATTCGAAGAAGTTCTGGCGGCATCCGACTACGTTACGCTGCACTGCCCGTGCAACGAGAAGACGAGGGGCTTGATCGGAGAGGCGCAGATCGCCCAAATGAAGCGGGGGGCGCGCCTGATCAATTGCGCTCGCGGTGGATTGGTGGACGAAGCGGCGCTTTGCCGGGCACTCGAGGATCGCCACCTAGCGGGAGCGGCGCTCGATGTCTACGAGACCGAGCCTCCCGGTGATTCACCTTTGCTCGCCTTGGACAACATCGTTTTCACTCCGCATCTCGGGGCCTCGACCGCCGAGGCACAGGTCGCCGTTTCCACGGCGATCGTGCGCCAAGTGGCGGCCTATCTGGAAGAAGGAGAGGCGGTCAACGGAGTGAACCTCCCGTCGATGTCGGCCGAGGAACTCAGGCGTCTCGGTCCCTATCAGTTGTTGGCGCAGCGCCTCGGGCGTTTGTTGAGCTGCCTCGTCGCCGGGCCGCTGAACGAACTCTCCGTCACGCTCTACGGCCAAGCCGCGGAGGTCGATACGCACCCCGTCGCCGTCGAGGCTCTCGTCGGCTTGCTCGGTGAGCGTCTCGAAGGACGTGTCAACAGTGTCAACGCCGCGCACCTTGCTGCTTTGCAGGGCGTATCGCTCGTCGAGTCTCGTTCAGAGCAAGCACGCGACTACGTATCATTGATCACATTGACGGGGAGGCATGGAGATCGGGCGACGACCGTCTCGGGCGCGCTGCTCGGAGGCCGGCATCCGCGTTTGGTGGAGATTGACGATATCAAGGTCGAGGCCATTCCCGAAGGGACGATGCTGGTGACGCGCCACGACGACCAGCCGGGTGTCATCGGAGCGCTAGGGACGTTGCTCGGTGGGCAGTCCGTCAACATATCGCGCATGCAGGTCGGGCTCGATCGCAAGACCGGTCGGGCGATGGCGATCTTGGGTATTTCCGACAGGCTCTCTCGCGAAGCACTCGACGCGGTCGGGCGCATCCCCGCCGTCGAGTCTGTGATGCAGGTGTCTTTGTGATTCCCGAAACAGGCTTCGAGGTGATCTGCTTCGACGCCGACAGCACGCTGAGTCGACTCGAGGGTGTCGATGAACTCGCTCGTCGAGCGGGGGTGGGCGAGGCAACGTACGCGCTGACCCAGCAGGCGATGGAAGGGCGGCTCGACATCGAGGAAGTCTTCGAGAAGCGTTTGAAGCGGATTGCACCAAGTCGGAGCGATCTCGATTGGCTTGGCGCTCGTTACGTCGAGACGCTCGTCGAAGGGGCTTCGCGTACGCTTCGCATATTGTGCGATTTGGGCAAGGAGGTTCACGTCATCAGCGGAGGCCTGAAACAAGCGGTGATCGTCTTGGCCGAGAGATGCGGCGTTGCGGCCGAGCGAGTGCACGCGGTGCCGTTGATTTTCGATGCTCAGGGAGCGTATCAGGACTTCGATCGCGATTCGCCGCTTTGGCGCAAGGGAGGGAAAGCCGAGATCTGCCGGCGCATTCTCGACGGTCGTTCGAAATCGATGGCGATGGTCGGCGATGGAGCCACCGATCTCGAGGCGAAGGACGCCGGGGCCACAGTCATCGGATTCGGTGGTGTTGCGGTTCGCGAAGTCGTACGGCGTGAGGCAGCGGCATTCGTCGATTCTTCGTGCCTCGATGCGGTCTTGCCGTTCTTACTGACTCGAAGTGAAACGCTCTCCGTTGAATGAGCGCGAAATTGCCTCACTTCTCTCGGCTCCTGCCGGCTATGGCGCTCTTCTGTTCGGCGTTCCATGGCGTATTTGCTGAAGGTGTTCCGAACGAGAGCGCTCTGGTCGTACCCCTTGCGACGGGAGAGATCAAGATCGATGGGCATCTCGACGAGGAAGCATGGTCGCATGCTCTGGAAATTCCGTTGCCCGTCGAGTTCTCGCCTGCGGAGAATACACCCGCGCCGGTTCGGACGATCTGCCTGATCACGTATGATCGCCGCGCGTTCTACGTGGCGTTTCGAGCTTTCGACCCGGAGCCGGAGAAAATCCGCGCTCATCTTGCTGATCGGGATGCGGCATTCCGCAACGACTATGTCGGCATCGTGATCGACTCTTTCAATGACGAGCGCCGTGGTTTCGCCTTCATGACCAATCCTCTCGGCATTCAGATGGATGCTTCGAGCGATGACTCTAGGGGAGGTGGCCGAATTCGTTCCGCATCCGGCGCCCCACGGGAGGATTTTACATGGGACGCCATTTGGGATTCAGCCGCCCGGATCACTTCGGAAGGCTATCAGGTCGAGATGGAGATACCCTTCAATCAGATCCGCTTCACGCGGAAGGAAGGTGAGCAGACTTGGGGTCTCTTCGCGTTCCGTGCGTGGCCGCGCGATGTCTTTCATCGCCTCGGATCCGTGCCGATCGATCGACAACGCGATTGTTACTTTTGTCAGGTTTCCAAGATTCGAGGTATGGACGGAATCAGCCCCGGGCGAAACCTGGAAATCGGTCCTACGCTCACACTTTCCCGCTTCGATGAAAACCAAGATTTTCCCGGAGGAGATCTCGCAAGAGGCGCAGGGAGAACGGAGCCGGGGTTGAACCTGCGATGGGGTGTCACTCCGAATCTGAGTTTGAACGCAACCCTGCAGCCGGACTTCTCACAGGTGGAGGCCGATTCGGCGCAGTTGGAGATCAACACGCGCTTTACGCTCTTCTTTCCCGAAAAGCGGCCGTTTTTTCTTGAAGGCAAGGACTTCTTCGAGACACCGATACAGGCGGTCTTTACGCGCGCTCTTGCCGACCCGTCATGGGCAAGCAAGCTCACCGGGAAGGAGGGTCGGAACGCGATCGGCGTACTGATCGCAGAGGACGATCGGACGAATATGATCCTTCCGGCGAATCAAGCGTCGGGCTTCGCCACACTCGAGGATGCAAACGGAAATCCGGTGGCGAGTCGAAGCGAGATCGCGCGCTACCGTCGCGACGTCGGCTCCGGATCGACGCTCGGGATTCTCGGAGCGTTTCGAAGCGCACCGGGATATTCGAATCGGGTCGGCGGAATCGATGGGCGCCTACGTCTGACGGACAGCGATTCGTTTTCGTTTCAAGCCCTGCGCTCTCGTACTCGATATCCTGGAGATTTTGCTGCGCGAAACGGCGAGCGGGAGGACTTCGACGGAACCGCGCTGTCGCTCGACTACCAGCATAGAGCGAGAAACTGGCGATGGGCCTTGACGCACCGTGCGTTGAGCAAGGGATTCCGCGCCGATCTAGGCTTCGTTCCCCGAGTCGATCTGTCGACCAATTCCGCTCGCATACAGAGGGTGTTCATCGGCGAAGAGGGGCGCAATTTCTACAACGAGCTTTCGTTTGAAGTGGCCTCTTCACGGACGGAAGACCAAGCCGGGGTGATCACCGATCAATCCACCGACTTCTCGATGCGGTTTCGCGGCCCATTGCAGTCGTTTCTCTTCTTGCGATGGCGGGAAGGGCAAGAGTACTATGCCGGGCGGCATTTCGATCGATCGGGCGTGCGTTTCTTTTTCAACATTCGTCCGACCGGAGACTTTACGTCCTCGCTTCGGGGAGAGTATTCGAACTCGATTGATTTCGTCGAGGGGCGTGCAGGAAGAGTCCTGCTGATCGAGCCCGGCATCACCTACAACATCGGAAAGCATCTTTATCTCCAGCTCGACCATACCTTCCGGCGATTCACGCTCGACGGAAAAGAACTCTTTGAAGCCAACTTGAGCCAGGCACGCGTCATCTATCACTTCAATTCGCGTTTGCTCGTGCGCGCCATTTTTCAATACCGAGACATTCAGCGCAGCGAGCAACTCTACTTCTCCGATCGTCGCATCGATGAGCGTCGCACTCTAGGTCAGTACATTCTCTCTTACAAGATCAATGCGCAGACCTTGGCCTTCATCGGCTATTCGGAAAACCGGGGCGCGCCGAGAGTTTTGGACCTCGATCTTCGCGACCGTACCTTCTTCGCAAAGTTCGGCTACGCTTGGCTTCCGTAGGCTAGTCCTGGCGACGACGTAGGCGGCGTTCC